>CAZSBA010000027.1:22212-28828 GCA_964605035.1 uncultured Proteiniphilum sp.
CAATCCGCTCCATAATAATAGTATCAACTTTAGGGTTAGCTTGCTGCTGAACAACAAATAGCGCAGAGATGATTGGTGACACTAGTATAGTTACCCAAAATATCTTCTTCTTGAAATGCTTTTTAAGCATTTCCCAGTTTACTATTATATGCAATATAGAGAGAATCACCAAGAACAACCCCATAAATTCATGCAAAACCTCAGTGTAACCATCCATTATATGGAAGAACATCATGATGCCTGAAATGCCTGTAATTACGAAAGTGAGGGTAATAAGAGGTGTTATATATTTTCTGTTTAGTTTCATGATAGTGTGTATTAATATTTATCATTTTAAGTATTCAAGTTGTGAAAACTTCTTCTCTAGTACTTCCAACCACTTCACTCTCTTTTCAAGGCTGACCGATTTTACTCGGTTCAAACTAATCCATTTTGTGTTCTTGTATCCCATTTTCTTGAATATAGAACCAAACATCGCCTTCTTTATCAAATTCCTGATAAACAAAGAGTAGATAATCTTGGGCTTATCTCTTTATTAAAAAAAATATTTTGCAAAGTTGAGAAGAGTAAAGTGGAATAGCAATAACAATTGTTAATTAATGTCGTGATCGTGTGACTCTGTTGCGAATCCTGCTTAATGATACAGGAGTAATTCCCAGATAAGAAGCAATGTAGTGTTGAGGTACGCGTTGTATGATTTGGGGATTTTTTATCAGCAGTTCAATATAACGTTGCTCCGGAGAATTCTTTAGAAATGAGTATAGTACCTTTTGTGATTTAAAGAGCCGCTTAAAGAGGTGCTCCTCCATTTTCTTCTTCAATTCGGCAGAACTACTTAGTGCGTAAAAATAATCCTCACGTGATATGGTTAACAACTTACATGTTTCTATGCTTTCTATGCTGTAGGCGCTAGGTTGGTTATTTAGAAAGCTCTCGATGGAGCCAATAAACTCCTTCTCGAAAAAAAACCGTGTAGTGATTTCACTGCCGTCGTTATTGATCCAAGTACGCAAGCATCCTTTTTCTATAAAAAACATCTTTTTAGATATCTGACCCTCCTCAAGGAGAATGGTTTTAGCGGGAACTTGCAAGGGACTAAACAAGTGTAAAAACTCATCCCAGCCTGAAAAATATTCAATTTTTTTATCGTTCATTCCTTATTTGCTAAATACATCATTTATTCTGCAAGATAAATAATAAAGTGTTATCAACTGAATTAAGATGTCTGCAAATTTATTGCTTAACTAGAGATTTCAAAGATATGATTAGTTCAATTTTTGATAATCATATTTCTATTTACATATTACTTATAAGTCACTTACTGATATATCATCTTCTTAGTCATACCTCCATCAATAATAATATTTTGTCCATTTATAAAATCATTGTCTGGCTGGCATAAGAATAAGCAGGTGCGTGCAATATCGTTGGGTTTGCCAACTCTGCCAGATGGGTGTTGACTGTGATCTTGGGAGCTGAGCATATCATAGTTACCGGTTTCAATCCAACCGGGACTGATAGAATTTACTATAATTTTGTACTTGCTTAACGAGATTGCTAATGCATGTGTAAGAGAAACAATGGCACCTTTAGAGGCAGCATAAGATTCTGAGTCGGGCTCACTCATCAAATAGCGGGTAGATGAAATGTTTATTATACGTCCATAGGTGTTTAAATTGGGATTGGCTTCTCTATGTTTCGCCAATCTTTGGGCAGTAATAAATACAGGTCGTAAATTGATGTCCAGTATTTCATCAAAATCTGCTACTGTAGTATCAAGTATCGAATGGAAATAACTAACTCCTGCATTGTTAATTAAAACGTCTATATTACCTTTTTCTTCTATTGCTTTATTAATAGATAGTTCCAATGCTTCTGAATCTGAAATATCAACTTCGTGGTAGCTACATTTGTATGACGAAAGTTCATTGCATAGCTTATTGCTTTCTTTTACATCTATGTCACAGAATATAACGTCTGCACCATTTTCACAAAATAATCTAACTATCGCTTTTCCTATTCCTTTGGCTCCTCCTGTAATATAAATAATTTTATCTTTTATATAATTATCCATTATTGTATTTATTATTAATAAGTAAAGATATTAAAAGTTCAATTTATTCATTCTAAAATAAATAAAAAAGCTACCAAACCTTATTCAGTTTAATAGTTTTTAGTGTGTGTATAATAAGTTGTAACTACGCTAGGGTTCAATCCTGTAACCTTCTAATCAGTACTCATAGAGTATTAGTAAATGTTAATTTATATCAGTTTTTATAATGTGATAATCAGGCGCTAAAAGATAAGATAACTTTGATCAAATTCGATAGTTTTGCTGTATTTGTTTTCTCTATGTTTTTCCAGATAAGTAAAACGATAAAAAGATATGTCTATGATTTACGATTATTTCAACTTTGATGTAACAGTAACCCTTACTCGAAAATCTAAGATTAAAGGTAATGAGATTGCACCAATTGTCTGGTGAATAACATACAAAAGAAATCATAGGTATTTTAAAAAAGGTTTTTCAGTTTCTGCATAAGAGTCGGATATTGTTTTAGCTAAATAAGTATTGAAGTTTTATAAATTACATCGGTAATCATTGACTGATATAGTGTTCGCTTTTTTTGCCAATGCTTGAACAAATCCATAGATTCATTAAGAGTTTGAAGTATTAATTCCTATCTTTGCAAATATTCTCACAATAAACTGTAAAGAAATAAATTATTAAATGGACGACGATCCTCAATCATATAAATTAATTACTGACATTATCTTTACCGTATAAGGATCCGTTTTCCTTTCGGTTTAAGGTGAAAGGAAGACGTTATGAAAAAAAACCATACAAGTTTCTACACATTCATTAAGAATGAAGAATGGACTGTTCTTAAAAATGAGTTGACAAAGTTGGATGTACTTGCCATCATTGATCTTATCGAACGAAGCAATGAACTTCAATCAACCATTTTATTCCGTTTTCTCCCCTTGGAAAAAGCAAAGTTTGTGCTTCATGCTCTAGATCGCAGTAGGCGAAAAAAGATTATTGATGGGCTTGCTCAACATGCAACGCTTCTCACTAATCTTATGAATGACATGGAGCCAGATAACCGTACTGCACTGTTTGAAGAATTACCCGGAAAGGTTGCTCAACAATTAATGCAACTACTGAGTCAAGAAAATCGCAAGCAGACAACACAGCTCTTAGGTTATCCCGAACATAGTATTGGTAGGTTGATGACACCTAGGTATGTTGCTTTAAAATCGCATTTTACTGTGAAAGAAACGCTGCAACATATTCGCAACTTTGGTAAAGATGCAGAAACTTTGGGTGTAGTATATGTTGTAGATAAGGACTGGCGACTTATTAATGACCTTAGAATCAGAGATATTCTTCTTGCTAATCCAGAAGATAAAATTGAAAATTTGAAAAAACATAAGCTAGTAGTATTAAGTGCAAATGACGATCAGGAGACTGCTGTTAAATTATTTAAAGATTATGATCGGATAGCCCTACCGGTAGTAGATAGTACCAATACATTACTTGGTATAGTTACAGTAGATGATATTCTTGATATAGCTGAAGAAGAGCAAACTGAAGACTTTCATAGATTTGTTGGGGTAAAAGATGCAATTATCAATCCGTTACAAGCATCAATCTCATTTATATATAAAAAACGTATCGGTTGGCTAATGGCTCTGGTTTTCATGAATGTGTTTTCGGGTTATGCAATGTCTAGGTTCGAAAGTGTGATCGAAACAATGGTTTCTCTAGTTTTTTTTCTACCTCTACTTATCGATAGTGGAGGAAATGCCGGATCACAGTCGGCTACCTTAATGATACGATCGCTTGGCAAGGGAGATGTTCGTGGTAGAGATTGGATGTATTTGTTGGGTAAAGAACTTGCTATAGCCCTTCTGCTTGGTTTAACTATGGCTATTGGTGTTTCTATAGTAGCTTCATGGCGCGCTCCTAATATTATTCCTATTGTTTCAGTCACAATGGTAATCATAATAATAGTAGGTAGTATTGTTGGAATGCTTTTACCATTTATTTTTACACGACTTAAATTAGACCCCGCAACTGCAAGTGCTCCGTTGATTACCTCAATATGTGATATATCGGGTGTGCTTATTTATTTTTCTATGGCTAAACTATATTTCGGGGTGTAAAAAAACACCTACCGAAATACTCGATAAGTGTTTGATAATGAGCAGTGACCCCGCCAGGGTTCAAACCTGGAACCTTCTGATCCGTAGTCAGATACTCTATTCAGTTGAGCTACGGGGCCTTTTTGTGGGTGCAAAGATACACTATTTTCATAAATACACAAAAACATAGTCGAGATTTTTCTCTATAATTTATTTGTGAATAAGTTCATTTAAATATTTTAATCCATGGATAGACAATCTTGTTGTTCTTCTTATTACTAAAGTTGTCTATTGATGCAGAAACAGTAAGTGCTTGTTGCATCATAACATGACCTTCGTTGAAATGGAGGTTGCAATGGAATCTCACTCTTACATGATCGGATTCTATAAAACGGATGTACCATTCATTTTTTAGATATGATTTTGCTCGAAGAAATTGTGTGCCCCAGTATAATTCTCCTCCAAATTTATTTGAAAGTCGCATCCTTGGATCGCCTATATATAACAGATTTTTGGTTCCGATTCCCCAAATTTCTGCATCTGCACGGGCAACAAGCCCCAGCGGTTTGTATAACTCATTTTCAAATCTCCTGTCGCGTTCATACCCCAAAAGAGTTCCTGCGGCCAACAGTCCTTTAAATCTCTCTCCATCATTGTATTCCACTCCAAGTGTGGTTTGTAGTTGTAGGTTTTCACTTACACCAACTCCCGGGGTTGCCGGTTTTGTGTTGGATAGATGATACATATATGACTGGAAATCTGCAAACAAGATGCCTCTTGATGCTCTTCCCGACATTCCTACGAAGAAATGCTCTTTGCTATTTGCTGTTGCATATCCAGTTCTGTCGAACCATGCATTGAAGAAATTGTCGTTATTCCCAATTCTGAGAAAGACACCCTCCATTTGGGGTATGAAATTATTAACAGAGTCTTTAAAGAAGAAGTTGTTGTAGTTGTTAAGAAGTTCGTCTTTAGGGAATGAGCCTGCTCTAAAAAGAATCTTTGGTGTACTGTATTGATAATAAATTATGGTATTTGCTTCATCTATCATTTTATCTGTGCCTGGAATTTTAAGGAGGTTAACTCCTGCATTAAGGGAGTGTGTGTTATTCCATGTAATACTTCCTATTGGGCTGAGCCACACTCCGTTCATTGTTTCGGAGTCTATGAAAGAGGACTTTTTATATTCGATGTTGTCGAAAAAATAATCAAGCCCCACCTCCCAGTGGTACTCCTGTGCTGAGGCTGTTGTAAACAGCAGTAAGACTAAAATTAACAAGTAGTGTTTTGTATGCATTTCAATAACTCTGTTTTGCATTTGTAAAGGTAATAGTTTTTTAGAATGTATAAGTAAAAAGTTTAAAATATAAATTTTGTAAATGTTTTCGCAGATTTGTAAAACTATTATTGTGTATATATGTTTTATCTATACGTATGTTATTTTTTAACAGGTAGTTAAATATTTAAATTCTTAACTTCATGCATTTAAAACATTTTTTTATTGGTGTGATAATTAGCGGTATGCTAATTTCATGCGGTGGCAACAAATCTTCGGAAGGTGATGATAGTAGCTCCATGGGTATTTCTGACGCTATTGGGGGACTAAGAAATCTAAATAAAGCAGGGGAAGTTGCTAAAGATTGGGAGAAAATTCAAGAGAAGTTGGTTGCAGAGACTCCGCGTACAAACGATGAAATTAAGGCATTGTTTCCTGAAAAACTTGCGGGGATGAATCGTAAAAGCTTTAGTGTGGGAGATGCGCAAACGATGGGCGTGAATGGAGGAGAGGCAAGTTATGGTAACGATGAAGGCAAGAGTGTTGACGTGGCTGTTATGGATGGTGCCGGAGAGATTGGGGCCAGTATGATTGCCATGTATGCAATTACATTGGCAATGGAGAGGGAAGAAGTGACAGAAACAGGTTACAATAAAACTACTCAGTTTAATGGGAACAGGGCTACAGTAAAGGAAAATACATATGACGACAGAGTTGATTCTGAAATTATTACTCTTGTCGCCGATAGATACATTGTTACTCTGAGTGGTTCGGGTTTGAGTTTTAAAGAGCTTGAAAAGGTCTACAATGAACTTAATCTTAATAATTTGAAGTAATAAGTATAGGATTAAATTCATACTTAAACAACACCAAGTCATTGCCAAGTCCTAATTAACACTGTATATTTATAAGGAGGATACGGAGTTAATACTGAGTTGGTACGGATTTGGTTAGGACTTTATATGGCCAAAAATCAGGACGATACATACATACATACAATGCATAAGACAACTCAATATGATTAAACATTTCTCATACAGAAATACGTTTAACATAAAAATCTATAATTTGAAAAGCTATAAGTCACTTTATGTATTCAAAACTGGTTGATTAAAAAAATAACTTACTCACAAAATATTTTAGCCTTAATCTTTTTGCTAATTTGCTGGATTATTGTAACTTTGCAGTCCG
>CAZSBA010000028.1:0-27869 GCA_964605035.1 uncultured Proteiniphilum sp.
TGATTTACTGATCTTGGCATAATGTTTACTTGTTTTGAATGATAGCGTCTCTGTCTAGCAGAGCTCTTTGTGGCATATACATCCTGTTAATAAATCTTTTTTGGAAATCTTTAGCGTGAACTACTTCATCGCTAATAGCGTCTTAATACTATTTAAATCAGATTTGTGAACAAGACCCATTTTAGTAAGATTTCTCTTCTGTTTTTTAGTCTTCTTCGTCAAAATGTGACTTTTGTACGCATGTTTCCTTTTGATCTTTCCTGTTCCGGTAAGGGCGAACCTCTTTTTGGCACCGGAATTAGTCTTCATTTTAGGCATTTTGCTGTCTTATATTATTTGTAATGAATATTTATCTATTTCGTTAACTGATAGTCAGCACGAAAAAGTTTGCAAAAGTAACGAATATATTTACTTTACGCAAATAATTAGTGAAATTATAATTGATTAGCTGAAATTTAACTTTCTTTCTTAGTACTTGATGGGCTTTTCTTGGGAGTAAGCATAATTGACATACGCTTTCCTTCCATTATTGGCATATGCTCAACCTTAGCATAATCTTCCAATTCATTGGCAAAACGCAACAGAAGAACCTCACCCTGTTCCTTAAATAAGATTGATCTTCCTCTGAAGAAAACAAAAGCCTTTACTTTTGAACCTTCTTTTAAGAAATTGATGGCATGCTTTAATTTAAAGTTATAATCGTGATCGTCAGTTTGTGGTCCGAAGCGGATTTCCTTAACGGTAACTTTTACTGCTTTTGCTTTTAGTTCTTTTTGTTTTTTCTTTTGCTGATATACGAACTTTTTATAATCAATAATTCTACAAACCGGAGGATTGGCCATAGGAGCAATCTCAACCAGGTCAAGCTCTCTTTCTTCAGCAAATCTTAATGCTTCTCTAGTTGAATAAACTCCCTCAGTTACATTCTCACCTACCAGGCGGACTTCGGGAACTCTGATTCGTTCATTAATTCTGTGTTGTTCTTTTGAGTTTTTTCCCATTCAGATACTGTTAATTTTTTACTATTATTTGTTTTTTAATTATTACTACTTGTTATACCCTTCCGGCGTTCATCATTTCTTCCTGCTCTTGCAGAATATTGTTTGCAAATGTATGCAATTTTACTGTACCTTTATCCTCTCCGCCCTGTTTTCTTACCGAAACTTCCTCATTTTCCGCTTCTTTCTCTCCAACTATTAGAAGATAAGGTATGCGTTTTAATTCATTATCGCGAATTTTTCGTCCAACTTTCTCATTACGGTCATCAACCTCGGCACGTATGTCAAATTTCTTTAATTCTTTAACAATATTGTATGCATAGTCATTATATTTTTCACTTACAGGCAATATCGTAGCCTGTGTAGGTGCTAACCATAATGGAAATTTTCCTGCTGTATGCTCTATAAGTAAAGCAACAAATCGTTCCATTGAACCAAAGGGAGCTCTATGAATCATTACAGGTCGGTGCTTCTGATTATCTGCACCTGTATACTCAAGCTCAAAGCGTTCAGGCAGGTTGTAATCCACCTGAATTGTTCCTAACTGCCAACGACGACCAAGTGCATCCTTAACCATAAAGTCGAGCTTAGGCCCATAAAATGCCGCTTCACCAAGTTCTATCTTAGTTTTTAAACCCTTCTCTTCACACGCTTCGATGATTGCACGCTCTGCTTTCTCCCAGTTTTCATCTGTCCCAATATACTTTTCCTTGTCGTTAGGATCTCTTAGTGATATCTGAGCCTCGAAGTTCTGGAAGTTCAACGCATTAAAGATAATAAAAATAATATCTACCACTTTAAGAAATTCGTCCTTAACCTGATCGGGGGTACAAAAAATATGCGCGTCGTCTTGAGTAAAACCTCTCACGCGAGTTAGCCCATGCAGTTCACCACTCTTTTCGTAACGGTAAACTGTACCAAATTCGGCCAAACGCAATGGAAGATCTTTATATGAATGAGGGAAAGCCTTATAAATCTCACAGTGGTGAGGACAATTCATCGGTTTTAAAAGAAACTCCTCGCCCTCTTCTGGTGTGTTGATAGGCTTAAAAGAATCTTCACCATATTTTGCATAATGCCCAGAAGTTACATAAAGTTGCTTGTGTCCGATATGTGGAGTAATTACCTGTTCGTAATCAAACTCCAATTGTATCTTCTTCAAGAAATCTTCGAGTCTCAAACGCAACTGAGTGCCCTTAGGGAGCCATAATGGCAAACCAGAGCCAACAGTTTGAGAGAAGGTAAACAGTTGAAGATCTTTTCCTATCCTTCTGTGATCACGCTTCTTTGCTTCTTCAAGCAACACTAGATACTCATCAAGCATCTTCTTTTTTGGAAATGTAATTCCGTATAGCCTTGTTAACTGTGGGCGTTTTTCATCTCCACGCCAGTAAGCACCGGCAGAAGATAATATCTTCACAGCCTTTATATATGAAGTGTTGGGCACGTGTGGGCCACGACACAAGTCGGTAAAAACACCTTGTGTATATGTGGTTATTGTGCCATCTTCCAGTTCATTAATCAATTCAACTTTATAATTCTCATCTCTATCAGCAAACATCTTTACAGCATCACTTTTAGCAATGCTTTTACGCTTAATATCCTCTTTGGCAGCTATCAATTCCATCATTTTTTTCTCTATTAGAGGAAAATCTGATTCTTTAATAGTAACCCCTTCTCCTGGATCTACATCATAGTAGAAACCGTTTTCGATAGCAGGTCCAATCCCGAATTTAATTCCAGGATACAGCATCTGCAAAGCCTCAGCCATTAAATGAGCCGAAGAGTGCCAATATGCATGTTTGCCCTGCTCATCATCCCACTTAAGGATATTAACATCAGCATCACCTTCAATAGGACGAGTCAAATCCCAAGTCTCACCATTAACACTAACTGCAAGTGCATCCTGAGCAAGCCTGCGACTTATGCTTTGAGCAATCTCTAATCCTGTAATACCTTTCTCATATTCCCTTACAGAAGCATCGGGAAATGTTATTTTTATCATGTTTACTTTTTCTAAATATTCATTTTTCTATTTATGAATGCAAATGTAGTAATTTTGTATAAATATTTGCTATTGCATCCTCTTTATAATGCTATAAGATTGAACGATACCAAGTTCTCCTGCCTTACGTAAATCGTCGAGACCCGCAGAGGTTTCACCAATTGACAGTTTAGCAATACCTCGATTGAAGTATGCTTCTGCAAATTGAGGTTCTAGCTCTATTGCCTTATTATAGTCGGAGATAGCAGCTCTAAAATCTTTTT
The DNA here is from genome assembly GCA_964605035.1 of uncultured Proteiniphilum sp. GTDB lineage: Bacteria > Bacteroidota > Bacteroidia > Bacteroidales > Dysgonomonadaceae > Proteiniphilum. The sequence continues at coordinate 3,267 of CAZSBA010000028.1, forward strand.
CGATTGAAAATATTTCTGCTCTGTTATAATAAGCATAGATAAACGTTGGATCAATTTTAATTATCTTTTCGTACTCTCTAAGAATCTCTTCATAGTGAATCGACTTTATAGATATCTCAGGTAATTTTGTGGTACCCGAAATATTATCAGGAAGAGTAATTCCGGTTTTACGGTTATCTGTAAATGCTGACTCTCCCGAAAGTTGGTAATCATACTCCAGCTGTTTTGTTCTAATGATTGCACGTGCAAAATGACCTAATAGTAAATTGGGGTTTAACTCAATTACTCTATCCATATCTTTTAATGCACTTTCATAATCCTGAACATGCATGAAGTCCATACCTCTGCCATAATACAAAGATATATTATCCAGATCATCTTCAATCATGCCCGAATAATTTCTGATAGAGCGGAAATGCGACTGTATCTGCATTTCATTTAAAGGTGATTCATTATTGGTTACCTTTAATATCCAGCTCAATGATAATGCACTATTGGCCCTTTCCATTATCTCAGAATAGTAAACAGGCCGACGTACATCAAAATCTCTCTCGTAATATGTTAATACAAATTTAGGTTCTAGCTCTATTGGTGCTTTAATATTCTGCACCCTACCTCTGCTCTGTCGCTGATATTTAGAGTCTTCGGTTTTTTCATTACCTGCTGTAACCAACAGGTTGAATTTATCTATATCCTGATCTGATTGTTCTCTTGTTTCTTTCCTCTCTGAAGGCTCACCTTCAGTAGTCGATATTTGTGAGTCTGTTGTCGCTAAAGTGTGAGCCCTTGCCTCCAGATTTCTAGCAATGTTATAATCCCTTTCGGCACCTTGAAGATCGTTTAACTGACGTTTTAGTTGTGAACGCATATAGTACCCAGAGAAGAAATCGGGATGCGATTCAAGCACCAAATCCAAATCCTCTATAGCACCTGCACTATTACCAATTTCACTGTTTAGAATAGCCCTGTTGAGGTAAGCAATATTATTATCCGGCTGCAGCTCAATAACTTTATCAAAATCACGAATTGCTCTGTTATTATCTGCCACCTGAGCTCTTAGCAAACCTCTGTTGAAGCGTGCAATAACATTGTTTTCGTCCATTTCTACAACTCTGTCGTAATCTGCCATCGCTCCACGAAGATCGTTTAGATAATATTTTATTAAACCTCTGTTTATGAAATTCCCCTCGATATATGGGTCGAGCCTAATAGCCTCATCTAAATCAGCTAGTGCCATATTATACTCTTGTTGTTGAAAATAAAGCAATCCTCTTGCCGAAAAAGCGTGTGAAGTGTATGGGTCAATCTCTATAGCTTTGTTTAGATCTGTCATTGCATTTGTTGTATCCTCCATAACCAAATACATATTTGCACGTGACAAGTACCCAGGTGTATAGTCGGGAAAACGTCTCAGCAACACATCAAAGAATTTTTCTGCTATATCGTACTGCTCCATTTCAACATTCACTATTCCCATATTTACTAATGTGAGCCTGTCCTCAGGAAAAAATTCGAGGCTTCTTTGATAATCAGTAGCTGCCAAGTCATACTTCTCCTGATTCTGCCTTGCTGCTCCCCTAAGCTGGTAAGCTGCTGTGTAATAGGGGTTACGCGTGAGGCATTCTGATGCATCCTCTTCAGCACCTTTAAAATCATCGAGCATAAACTTCGAAACGGCTCTAAAATAGTAAGGCTCTGCAAGATATGGTTTAGCGGAAATCACCTGATTAAAATATTGTATAGCTAGCACATAATCCTCAAAGTAGAGTGCGTTCTTACCTATTATCATTACACGGTCGGTATCTACCTGTGAAAATGAATTGAGTGAAAGAAAAAATAATATGATTGCAGTAATAAATTGTTTCATATTTAATTGTTTGGGTGTGCTAATATATAATATTTTCTGCAATTAATTTAATAATGCATACTATTAAGAACCTGATTTATGCTTTTCGTTTAATTTAATCACCCTTATTCCATTCTCTTTCTCTTCAATTGTCACCTTAACACAGTTATCAGGTAGCAGCGATTCAACGATTTCGGGCCACTCGATAAAGCAAAGGCTACCACTATAGAAATAGTCTTCATACCCGAAATCGAAAGCTTCTTCAAGTTTGTTTATTCTATAGAAGTCGAAGTGATAAATTGAAGCTCCATCTCTATCTTTATATTCATTAATTATAGCAAATGTTGGGCTAGTTACAGACTCCTTTACACCAAGTTCTTCACATATTGCTTTTATGAGAGTGGTTTTTCCTGCACCCATAGATCCGTGAAATGCAAAGACTTTGTCTTTTCCCATTAAATCTACAAACTGTTTAGCGGCCTGTTTTATCTGGCTCTTATTCTCAATTATTATCTGCATAATTTTATTATTTATTCTTTTTTGGACTAAGTGTAATTAAAGGCACCATCATCTCTTCCATTGATATTCCTCCATGCTGGTAACTGTCATTAAAAATATTCAAAAAATGGTTGTAGTTATTCGGATATAGAAAAAAATCTCTGTTTTGTGCAAAAATATATCTTGTACTGATATTTGGTGCAGGCAGACCGTAGTTTTCGGGATGAATAATATCGAAGACCAACTTTGGGTCATAAGCCAAACTTCGTCCTAGTTTATAGCGCAAATTGCTGTTAGTTTCATTATCCCCTTTAACTCTAAGCCCTTTCTTTACCCTTATAGAGCCATGGTCTGATGTAATTATTACACGACAGTCGCTCTCTGCAATCTTCTTAAGCAACCTATTAATGGGAGAATGAGTAAACCATGATCTCGTAAGCGACCGGTATGCAGAGTCGTCAGAGGCCAACTCGCGTATCGTCTTAGATTCTGTGCCAGCATGCGAAAGGATATCGATAAAGTTAAACACCATTACATTCAACAAATTTTTATCAAAATCTTTTATTCGATCGATCATTCTTTCGGCTTCGCAATTTGTGTTTAATTTATTATATGAAAAAGAAATATCTCTACCCCATCTCGATAAAAGCGAGCTAATCAACTCTTCTTCATGTTCATTTTTACCCATATCCTCAGTTTCATCTACCCATAGATTTGGATATTTCTTTGAAATTTGAAGAGGCATTAACCCCGAAAACATAGCGTTGCGTGAGTATGGTGTTGCAGTAGGCAAAATACTAAAATATAGATTCTCACTAAAATCATAATTCTCTGAAATAATATCTTTAACTATCTCCCACTGGTCTAAACGAAAATTATCTATCAAGATAAAATAGACATTCTCGCCTTTATCAATTATTGGAAAAACATACTCTTTAAACAGGTCGCAACTCATTATCGGATAGTCGGAACCCCCTTCTTTAGAAGCTTCGTTTTTAGAAATCCAGTTAATATAGTTTCTTCTTACTAGCTTGGTAAAAGAGACATTTGCTTCCTCTTTTTGATTTTCGACCATCTCTTTCAAAACAGCGTTAGAATGCTCCAATTCTAACTCCCAACGCACAAGCTTGGTGTATACCCTCTTCCAATCGCTTGCACTATAGCTATTAATTATTTCGCTATTAAGATTGCTGTATTCTTCTTTGTAGTTATTTAAAAGAGTTTCGTTTACCAGTATCCTTTTTTCGAGTAACTTTTTTATAGTCAACAACACCTGATTTGGGTTAACCGGTTTTATCAGATAATCGCTTATCTTTCCGCCAATGGCTTGATTCATAATACCTTCATCTTCACTTTTTGTGATCATTACAACCGGAAGATTGGGTGATTCTTTTTTAAGCTCCACAAGGGTTTCCAAACCAGAAAAACCAGGCATGTGCTCATCAAGAAAGACAATATCAAATTTGCTATTTCTACACATTTCAATAGCATCATGCCCATTTGTTGCGCAAATAGTATTATATCCCTTTTCTTTAAGAAAAAGGATATGAGGTTTAAGGAGATCTATTTCGTCATCAACCCAAAGAAATTGCGCTTTGCTCATCTTTTTGTTCACAAAAATATGCAATTTGGACCTATATCACAATCTTTCATCTTAATAAAACTGTTTGCTTCACCCCGATAACGGAGTATGATAATTCGGACCTAGCCTGGATCAAGTACAGACAATATACCGACAAAATCAGGACATGAGCCCAACCCTCCTCAATAAATTATGAGGAGGATATGAAGATGATATAAAGTAGATATGAGGATAGTCGGGGCGAGGTGTGGACTTTTACAGTGTGTGTCGTGTCTAGTCCTGAAATAGGTTTACACTAAATGTAAATTAAAAACAGGACATTGAAGTCAAAATTCCACAAAAATAATGATCAGAGTGAAGAAAATATTTTTCTTCTTTTCAGATAAAAAGCCTATTTTTGTAAAGATACATAAAATTAAAATCGTATGAGTAAAACAAACTTATCTACATTTCTACTGCTTTTGCTTTTTGTAGCTAGTAGCTGTAATCAACAACAATCTGGTCAAATATTTAATGGCAAAGATCTTTCAAACTGGAAATTCGTTATAGAAAACGATGCTGTACCTGCAGAAGAGGTATATTCTGTTAATGATGGAGTTATTACCATTAAGGGTGAACCGCTTGGGTATATGTACACAAAAGAGAAATTCAGGAACTATACACTTGAGCTTGAGTACCGATGGGCAGAAAATGCAAGTAATAGCGGAATTTTTGTTTTAATTGAAGATCCTACCAATCCTTTTCCTAAAGGAATTGAGTGTCAGTTGAAAGCTGGACAAGCAGGAGATTTTGTACTATTAGGAGGTTCTGATTTAAACGAGTATACTCTTCCAGAAGGTGTTACAGAAAGACCCGCTTTTCCGGTTATAAACAAAAAAGAATCTTCGAGCGAAAAGCCAACTGGAGAGTGGAATAAAGCAAAAATTGTTGTAGAAGATGGCAAAATCACAGTATATATTAATGATGTACTGCAAAATATAGCCACTAGTAATACAATGGAAGGACACATAGGACTACAAAGTGAAGGAGAATCAATTCAATTTAGAAATATAGTTCTGAATTGAGCCTAAATGATATTGTAGCCTTTCGTTTCGTTGTATTAATAACCCCTTTAAATAAAATAACATGAGTAATTCAGCAAATGCAAATAAATATATAGAACAAGAAGATAAATATGGAGCACACAATTATCACCCCCTACCCGTTGTATTAAGCAAGGGGCAAGGTTGCTACCTTTGGGATGTGGATGGGAAAAAATATTTTGATTTCTTGTCGGCATACTCTGCAGTTAATCAGGGTCATTGTCATCCAAAAATAGTAGAAGCTCTTAAAGATCAGGCCGAAACTTTATGCTTAACGTCTAGAGCATTTTATAACGACACCTTGGGCCCCTACGAAGAGTTTATTAATAATTATTTTGGTTACGATAAAGTTTTACCAATGAATACCGGTGCAGAAGGAGTTGAAACTGCACTTAAACTTGCTCGTAAATGGGGTTACCAGAAGAAAGGCATTCGTGAAAATGAAGCAATTATCATTGCTTGCGAAGGAAATTTTCATGGAAGGACTATTACAATTGTATCAATTTCAACAGACCCTGATGCGCGAGCCGACTATGGCCCATATACGCCGGGTATTGAAGTTATTCCATACAACGATACAGAGGCACTTTCTTCTTTTCTTGAAGAGAAAGGTGAAAAGGTTGCAGGTTTTTTGGTTGAACCAATTCAGGGAGAGGCAGGCGTTTTTGTTCCGGATGATGGCTATTTAAAATCATGTTACGATTTATGTAAGAAGCATAACGTATTATTTATAGCAGATGAGGTACAAACCGGAATTGCGCGTACTGGCAAGCTTTTGTGTTGTGAACATGAAAATGTTCGTCCAGATATAGTTATACTAGGTAAAGCTATCTCAGGGGGAGTTCTTCCTGTTTCTGCAGTATTGGCAGATGATGATATAATGCTAACCATAAAACCCGGTGAACATGGCTCCACTTTTGGAGGTTTCCCATTAGCTAACAAAGTTGCGACAGCCGCACTGGAGGTGGTGAGAGACGAAAACCTAGCTGAAAAAGCCGAATATCTTGGGAAAATATTTCGTGAGGAGATGAAAAAAATTGACAGTCCGTATATCAAGGAAGTCAGGGGAAAGGGGCTGCTCAATGCTATTGTTATAGAGCCCCATAACGGAAAAGAGGCTTGGGATGTGTGCGTGGTAATGGCCGAGAATGGATTACTGGCAAAACCTACTCACGGACACATTATTAGATTTGCACCCCCATTAATTATTAGTGAAGATGAGATGAAAGAGGCTATAGGTATAATAGCAAAATCGGTTAAAGCTCTTGAATAGTAATTATAGATAGATAATGCACATTTGAATATAAATAATATGCAAACAACCTCTAAATTGTTAATGGTTCGTCCTGCTCATTTCGCTTTTAATGAACAGACAGCAGAGAATAATTTCTTCCAGCAAAATTCAGACCAGACGCTTGTTGCAGAAAACGCAATTTTGGAGTTTGATGCATTTGTAAAGTTATTGAAAGCGAATGATGTTGATGTAACTGTAGTTCAGGACACACCTGAGCCATGGACCCCCGACTCAATATTCCCAAACAACTGGTTCACGTCTCATTTTTCTGGAGAGTTGGTCTTATATCCAATGTTTGCCGAAAACCGAAGATTAGAAAGAAAAGAAAATATTCTGAATCTACTTAAAAGGGGATTTAACCACAATAAGATAATTGACCTAACGCATTGGGAAGAAAAAGGGGAATTCCTGGAAGGTACAGGAAGCATGATTCTTGATCGCAGGAAACGAATAGCATATTGTTGCAGGTCGCCACGTTCATCAGAAAAAGTATTATCTGAATTCTGTTCGATATTGAATTATCAACCAATTTTATTTGATGCTGTTGATAAGAATGGTAACCAGATATATCACACAAATGTAATAATGGAAATTGGCATGCAGGTAGCAGTAATCTGTCTGGAATCGATTAAAGATGAAAATGAACGAAAAAAAATAATTTCGCATTTAACCTCTGCAGGAAAAATTATAGTTGACATATCGTTAGAGCAAGTAAATAGCTTTGCCGGTAATATGCTTGAGATAAAAAGCAGAAATGGCAACCCTTTAACTGTTATGTCTTCTTCAGCTCATAAAGCCTTAACGTTTGAACAGGAGAGAATCATATCGACTTACAGTAAAATCATTTCATCAGACCTTCAAACCATTGAATCAAATGGCGGAGGTTCTGCACGCTGCATGATTGCTGAAATTTTTTACTAATAATGATTCTTTTACATAATTATTGTTTACTTTGCAATACTAAAGAAAATTTTATCACTTTTAATCAAAAAAGAGTATGTCAATTAAGTCGGAGTTGAAAGAATTTTTGTTGCGCGGCAGTGTTGTTGACATGGCCGTAGGTATCGTAATTGGAGGTGCATTTGGAAAAATCGTTACATCTTTTGTTAACGATATATTAATGCCGCCTATTGCACTGCTGGTAGGAGATAGCAACTTTGCAGAACTTAATGTAGTTCTAAAACAGGCTGTTATGGAAGGCTCTGAGATTATAACACCTGCCATAACTTGGAACTATGGAGCATTTATCCAATCTGTGATTGATTTTCTAATTATTGGGGTTTCAATATTCCTAGTTATCAGAGCTATGAATAAAATGAAACGGAAGAAAGAGGCAGAACCCACACCTGAGGCTCCACCAGAACCTGCAAAAGAAGAATTACTATTAACGGAAATTCGTGATTTGTTAAAAGAGAAATAGTGTAAATCTTCTAAGGAAAAAAGCTTATAAAAGATCGTTCTAATTTTAACAGGACGATCTTTTTTTATAATAGTTGAAAGAAAAATCATATTTTCTGTAACCAAAATATGACTGGCAAGGTCATATTGATGTAATTAGAAAACAAAACATTAAAATTTAAATTATTATGGAAGATTTTATGGGTCAATTGATAGGTTTAATTGCTGTAATTTGTATATTTGGCTTGCCGATTATCGCCGGTATAGTTTTGGGTCTGAAAGCGATAAAGAGTCGGAATGAAGAGCGAATGGGATTAATAAATCAGGGAATTATTCCCCCTGATAGCCCCAAAAGAAAGGCCGACCCTAATAGACTAGTTTCACTTAGAAACGGGATTCTGTTTATTGCTCTTGGAATTGGCATTATAGTTGGATTCCTTTGTTCAGAGTACTTGGTTATTGCACAAGGAAACGAGTTTTGGATTATTGGAGCAAGTGTGGTTTTCTTTATGGGTGTGGGATTTCTGATATATTTCTTAGTATCTCAAAAGATTCCACAGTCTGCACAAAAAGAGGAGTTTGATTTGGATTAATCCTAAGTGATGAACGAGAATCAGTGTGTTCAACAAGTTCTTTCGGGCAACACTTCCGCGTTTAAGCACTTTGTCGAGTCTTATCAGGATATGGCTATAACCATCGCCTTCAGGATTTGCGGTAATATGCAGGATGCGGAAGATGTGGTTCAGGATAGTTTTGTAAAAGCATATAAAAATTTACGTAGCTTTAGGGCAGAGAGTAAATTTTCGACTTGGCTCTATCGTATAGTTTACAATACAGCTGTTACTTTTACAAAATCGCAAATGTGGGCTAACACCCAAGTAGCACCGCTTGAAAATGCAATTCAAGTAGGGACAAACAGTTTAGAAAAACAATTTGAAGAAACTGAACGCGAGGAGATAGTAGCAGATATAATGGCTAAAATGCCTAAAGGTGATGCTCTGTTACTCACCCTTTATTACATGGAAGATAATTCTATAAAAGAAATTGCCAAAATTACGGGATTGAATGAATCTAATGTAAAAGTAAAACTTTTTAGGGCAAGAAAACTTTTTGGAGATTTAGCTATTTCAAATTATGGATTACAAATAACAGGCTCTTAGAATGATAATTATGATGAAAAAATATAATGAAAAAAAGGTAGATGATGAAATTAGCCAGATAATCTCATCAACAAAAATGAAAGCTCCAGAGAATCTGAAATATAGGATAATGCATCAGATTGAATACGAGAGCTCACTTACACCTAAACATAGCCAAAAGTATAAAAAAGAAACAAAGGAAAATGGCAATGTGCTTAAAGATTTAGGATCAATTTATGGTGTAATGTATGCTGTTATAGCACTAATGACTATAATAGCCTATGCTATTGAGGGAGTAGAGTTCTACTTATCGACAGAATACTGGGCTACGGTTTCATTTGTTGGATTCGTATTTAGCCTGTTCTGGCTAGTATCACGACTAGACGGTCATCTTAAATCCAAAAGTAAATATACTGGTGAGAAGGATCTGCAAAATTAATACTACTCTTTATTAAGCTGTTCTCTGGCTTTTACTAACAATTCAGCTGATTCAGCCGGTGGATAATGCAGGTCGAGTGATTTAAAAAGTTCTAGAATGATATCCCCTACTGCTACACGTGCAAAAAACTTTTTATCTGCCGGTATCACATACCAAGGAGCATATGGTTTTGAAGTTTTCTCGAGCATCTCTTCAAAGGCTTTACTGTAATCATCCCATTGATCACGAGCATGCAAATCGGCAGAGCTGAACTTCCAATTTTTATCAGGCTCATCTAAACGTGAAAGAAAACGCTCTTTTTGTTCTTCCTTAGAAACATTAAGAAAAAACTTCAAGATTCTCATACCATTTTGATGAAGATGTTTCTCAATAGCATTTATGTTTTCGTATCTGCTATCCCAAAACTGTTGATCGATATTCTCAACTGAGTTATAACCGGGTATACGTTCGTTGAGTATCCATTGTGGATTAACTTTGGTTGCCAGCACATTCTCATAATGAGATCGATTAAATATTTCTATCATTCCTCTTTGCGGTAGAGCTACATAGTGCCGCCAGAAATAATCGTGCTCTAACTCGTTATTAGATGGAGTTTTAAAACTATGTACCCGGCAACCTTGAGGATTAATACCAGACATTACGTGCCTTATAACACCATCTTTACCCGCAGCATCACGTGCTTGTAGAATAATGAGCAAAGAGTATCTGTTATCGGCATAGAACATTTCCTGGAACTTTTTAAGTTCCTTAATATTTTGTTTTATCTCTTTCTTAGCTGTTTTTTTTGTATATCCACCATCCTCTAGTGCTGACAAATTTTTTAAACTTACCCTATCACCTTCGTTTACACGAAATTTACTATATTCAAAGTTCATATTAGCTAAGTTTTTTTGGTTGGTTATAATTTTAAAAAGTCAATTACACTTATGATTTATCACTCTCTCCCTTTAGAAGTTCGTAATATTTTTCATCATCTAGAATAACCTTTAATCCTTCAATGTAAATATCGTTTTCTTCGTTTATTATTCTATAAAAAGCAGAGGAGTCATATAAATCTCTTGCAATCAATGCTTTTAGCTGAATGAATATCAAATCTTTAGATTTACTATATTCCTCATCATTCCATTCTACATCAACTTCGTCAGCAATCGACTTTAGTTTATTTTCAAGAATATCGGTCACCTTGTAGTTATTCATAAAAGAACCAACATTGGGGTGTTTATTCAAGAGGTTAGTACGATTATTATCAACTTCAGAAATAGCTGTTCTATTAACTACACCTCTTGCATTGAGAGTTGCATGAAACATAGTGCCAGATGTTGTATCTATTGGAACAAAATAATCTGGCATAATACCTCCACCTCCAAAAACCGTACGTCCATTAACTAGTGTTTTATATTTTAAAGAATCGGGCAGATGAATACTATCTGCTTCAAACAATTCGCCACTATTATATCTATTAATAAAATCGCGGTTGTAAGCATCTATATCACCACCCTCGTAAGGCTTTTGGATACTCCTTCCAGAAGGTGTATAGTAACGAGCTACAGTAAGTCTAATCATTGTTCCATCGGGCAAAGGAAGCTGTCTCTGCACTAATCCTTTACCAAATGATCTGCGACCAACAATTACTCCCCTATCCCAATCTTGAATAGCTCCGGCTAGAATTTCACTTGCCGATGCAGATGATCCATTGACTAACACAATTAGTTTACCACCGTTGAGTTCGTCTTCACCGGTAGCATTCATTACGAAACGAGGTTGATTCTTTCCTTCTGTATATACTATAACCTTTCCATCGCCCAAGAACTCATCTACTATTTCATTAGCTGTTTGAAGAATTCCGCCACCATTGTCGGTCAGATCGAGCAGCAGATGTTTCATCCCTTGTTTTCGCAGGTCCTCTTCAGCTTCTCTGAACTCTTTAGCCGAAGTAACTCCAAATCGACTTAATCTTATATATCCAACCTCTTCTGTTACCATATAAGAAGCGTCTATACTTGTAATAGGTATCTTATCGCGCACTATTCTAAACTCTATAAGATCGGATACCCCTCTTCTTAATACCTTAACATTAACAGTAGTTCCTTTTGGACCACGTAGTATTTTGATTACATCCTGATTATTTATATCTACACCAGCAATAAGCTCATCGTCTACATAAATAATTTTATCGCCCGGTAATATTCCTACCTTTTGAGATGGTCCGCCTGCAATAACCTCCATTACATAAAGTGTGTCGGTTAACATATTAAATGAAATACCTATACCATCAAAATTACCTTGCAGAGGCTCATTCATAGCTTTAACTTCTTCCTCGTTAAGATAAGTTGAGTGCGGATCCAACTCACTTAGCATAGCTCGGATAGCGGCTTCGGTTAGCTCTTTAGCATCTGTGTCGTCTACATACAAACCGTTAATAAGCTGGAGGGTACGTTCTATCTTTAACCCTTCTGGGCTTGGTCTAAATTGCGCAAAAGCGCTTCCCGATATCAGGATAGCGCTTAGTACTAATACAACTATCTTATTTAGCATTATTTCTTTATAGTTTAATTGTCACTTATAGAGGTAGTCTCATGCCTTTTGGAATAAAATTACTTACATCGTGTCCATATCTCAGCAATTCTCTTACATGTGAAGAACTTACGTGGGTAAGTGAAGGCTCTGTGAATAATACAAACGTTTCAATTCCTGAAATAGTTCGGTTCATATCTGCAATAGTCTTTTCGTACTCAAAATCTATCACAGAACGTATCCCACGTAGAATATAACGCGCACCCATCTTTTCGGCAAAATCAATGGTCAAACTATCATAACTCTCAACCCTAACTTTAGACTCTCCTTTATATAATTGCGATATAAACTCGATACGTTGATCTATAGTATAATAAGCCTTTTTAGAATCATTTATACCAATGGCAATTATGATCTCATCCATTAACAACATTCCCCGTTTGACTAAAGATTCGTGACCTATAGTGAAAGGATCAAATGTTCCTGGGAAAAGTGCAACTCTTTTATCCATTTTACTTTTTTATGCAACTACATCCTCTTCAACAACCAAGTTGTCGATAATGAATGTTTGTCGCTCTGGTGTATTTTTGCCCATATAGAACTCCAGAAGCTCTTTTAGAAGGTCTTCTTTTTTCATTGTAACCTTATCGAGCCTAATATCTTCACCAATGAAGTTTCTGAATTCATCTGGTGATATCTCTCCCAACCCTTTAAAACGAGTAATCTCTGGATTAGGGCTTAACTCCTCAATTGCATTAATACGCTCTTCTTCGGTGTAACAGTATATTGTTTTCTTTTTATTACGCACACGGAATAGAGGTGTTTGAAAAATGTAGACGTGCCCCTTCTTAATTAAATCGGGGAAGAACTGAAGGAAGAATGTGAGTAAGAGCAAACGTATATGCATACCATCTGTATCGGCATCTGTTGCAATAATAACCTTATTATATCTAAGGCCTTCCATTCCGTCTTCTATATTAAGAGCTGCCTGAAGCAGGTTGAACTCTTCATTTTCGTATACAATTTTCTTTGTTAGACCAAAACTGTTAAGAGGCTTACCTCTCAAGCTAAACACAGCTTGCAGATTTGGGTTTCTACTTTTAGTAATTGAGCCACTTGCTGAGTCTCCCTCGGTTATAAAAATACTGGTCTCCTCACGTAAATCGCCTTTTGCATCATTATAATGAATGCGGCAATCTCGCAGTTTCTTATTATGCAAATTTGCTTTCTTAGCCCTTTCTCTAGCTAACTTTGTAACACCTGCAATAGCCTTGCGCTCTTTCTCCGAATCTTGAATTTTCTTTTGTAACACCTCTACGGTATCGGGATGTTTGTGTAGAAAATTGTCGAGTTCCTTCTTAAGAAAGTCATTTATATATTTATTAACAGTAACCCCATTTGGCTCCATCTCTTTAGAACCTAGCTTTGTTTTGGTCTGCGACTCAAAAACAGGCTCTTCAACCTTAATGCTTATAGCTGCAACGATACCATTTCTGATATCTGAATACTCGAAATTACGTGCATAGAACTCCTTTATTACACGTGCTGTAGCTTCTCTGAAAGCTGTTAGATGGGTACCTCCTTGTGTTGTATGCTGACCGTTTACAAAAGAGTAATACTCCTCTCCATATTGATTTGTATGAGTAATTGCAACCTCTATATCATCTCCAAGAAGATGAATTATTGGATACAACTCGAGATCTGTTAGATTTTCGTTAAGTAGATCTACCAAACCATTTTTGGAAGAATATTTCTTATCGTTAAATATTATAGTTAGCCCAATATTTAAGAAGCAGTAGTTCTTAAGTAGTGGTTCAATATGTGCTTCACGGTAGTGGTAATCTCCAAATATTTCGGCGTCGGGCGTAAACTCAATACGAGTTCCGTTAGACTTACTTGTTTTCTCAAGGTCGCCATCAATAAGAACTTCTCCCTTACTAAATGAAACTGTTTTAGATTGACCCTCTCTCGCACTTACCATTGTAAAGCGCGATGAAAGAGCATTAACAGCTTTAATACCCACACCATTTAACCCTACTGACTTTTTGAATGCCTTAGAGTCGTATTTAGCTCCGGTGTTCATCTTAGAACAAACATCTTTTACTTTTCCAAGTGGAACCCCTCTACCATAGTCTTGAACTATTACACTCTCATCTTCAATTATGACCTCAATAGTTTTCCCGAAACCCATCATATACTCATCTATGGAGTTATCGAGAACCTCTTTTAGAAGTACGTAAATACCATCATCGCTTGATGATCCGTCACCTAGCTTACCTATATACATTCCCGGGCGTCGGCGTATATGCTCTTTCCACTCGAGTGTAATTATATTGTCTTCTTGATAATTATCTTGTAATACCTGTAATTCTTTTTCTTCTTCGCTCACTTTTGTTACCTCTTATTCTAAAGATTTTTTATATATGCTCTTCTTCTTTTATGCTGCTCTACATCTAGACCATTCCATAAGGAATGAACCTTACTGTTATCTTCTAGCTCAACGTTACTTTCTGCAGTGCTCATTCCTAATTTATTAGCAGCGGGAATGAATTCATTAAACATAAGCGCATTAACACCTTTGCCTTGATACTCAGGGTCTACTGCTATCATCAAGAGGTCTAACACTCCTCCATGACCATTGCCTTTTAATGACTTATAAAGATGATACCAACCGTTTGGAAGGAACCTACCTTTTGCATTTCTTAAACCAACAGACATGCTTGGTAAACCAATACCTACTCCAACTAGCTTATTGTCGGTCTGTCTTAATACTAGTGTCACAAACTCTAAACGTATCATCGGGATATACATATCAACATAATAGTCGATCTGTTTATCGGTTAATTCTACGTATCCATAAAGATCTTTATACGCCCTATTGATAAGGAGAAACATCTCTCTGGCATAAGGATAGATATCCTTTTTCTTTTGGAAATGCTTAATTGTAAGACCAAAACGTTTTTTTACAACATCTGCCATTCTAGAAAATCGCTCAGGTACTTCAGAAGGTATCTGTATTAGAAACTCAACCCAATCTTTATCCTTCAAGTAGCCCAATCTCTCTATCTGCTTTTGGTAATAAGGATAATTATAAATGGTGGCCATTGTTCCCATTTTGTCATATCCTTCAATTAACATTCCCTCGTGATCGAGATCAGTGAATCCGAGAGGTCCATGTATTTTCTCCATGCCTCTGGCACGTGACCAACTCTCGGCTGCACCAAAAAGAGAATCTACAACATCATTATCATCAATAAAATCAACAAAACCAAATCTAGCATGTTTCTGATTCCATCTTTCGTTAGACTTATGATTGATAATTGCTGCAATTCGTCCCACAATCTCATCTTCTCTATAAGCAAGAAAATAGGTTGCATCACAATGATCGAAAGCAGGATTCTTGGCCCTGTTAAGCGTAGCCCTCTCATCGTAAATTAAGGGAGGTACAAAATAATCATTGCCTTTATACAAATCGATACCAAATTGGATGAACTTCATTAAATCATCCTTAGACGTGACTTTCTTAATTATGACTGACATTATATTAAATTCTATTGGTTTCTTATGTATGCTTTTTCTCTTTTGCTCATATCTGACGCACTCGCAAAGATAATGATTTTTTCATTTATCGGTTGATGACTAACTTAATCTTTAATTTTCTCTTTGAAAAGTAGCCAACGACCCATAACATCACTTACATATTTAACAGTTTCATCTCCCCTAAAATAACCATTTTTACAAACCGGATCGTTGTAATACTGCTCTAATCGTTTCAACTGTATAAATTTTTCTACACTCCCATCCCATACATTCTCATCAGCACCATATTTCTCTGCAAGTGCTCTGGCATCAGAGATATGACCAATACCACCATTATAGGAAGCTAAAGCCATTTTTAAACGCTCTTCGTTATTTTCAATAAAGTTAAACAAATTTATCAACTCCCGAAGATATTCAGCACCCGCTTTAATATTGGTCTCTGGATCAATTATCATATTACTATCAACTCCTAGTGAAGCTGCTGTAGCTGGCATTAACCCCATTAACCCCTTTGCTCCAGCCCAAGAACTTCCTTCGGTATCAAATGTAGATTCTTGGTATGAAACTGAGGCAAGCAACTTCCAATCTACCCCTACAGCTTCGCCATATTGCCTGAAGTACACATCGTATGGAGATATCACTCCTTCACCCAGATTTCTTTCGAAAGTTGGTAGATGAGAATCAGAATATCCTTTTGCAACTTCAAAATATCTTTTTATAATTCGAAGGTATGATGGTTGAGAAACACTCAGTTCGAACCATTTATTTAATGAGTCGGCAAGAATTGGACTATCTTTTCTTACAACCCATGACGACCTCTGGTCGAAACTAATTGGAAGATGAACATCAATGTTGTTGAAATATGTTTGATTGAACGTTGCTAAATCATCATCAGCAATAGTATACTCTATTTCACCCTTTGATACCATACGAATCAAATCCTCCACAAGAGTTGTATCTCCACCGATATCTTCTATTATAATACCCCCACCAAGCTCATTATTAAGATTATTAATTCTATCGTGAAAGCGAGAACCTTTAACAACTGTAATTTTTTTTCCTATCAAATCTGTTACATCAGTAATCATGAAATCGGAGTGCTGAACCCTCTGAACCAATACCTGATGCGATATTTGCTGCACTCCACAATAAAGAACTGAGTCTCGCATTTTATTTGTTACAGGCATATTATAAGCGATTACATCAGCTACTCCATCCTTGAGCATCTCAATCATTGAATTTGAATTTTTTGCCACAATAATTTTTGGAGTAAGTTTATACTGTCTGCTAAACTCTGTAATCATATCGTAATGATACCCCATTGGTTGATCGCGATAAATGAAATAAGATGTAGAAGTGTTTAATGTCAATACCCGTAAAGTATCATCTTGCAATATCTGAGGCAGGTCATATCCTTGATTAGAACTATTCCCTTTCCCACAGGAAATAGCAAGCGAAACTACCATAAATGATATAAATACTACTCTTATCATGAATCTTGCATTGTTTAAACTGTGGTAAATTTACATGATTTTATTTTTATAGGCTCATTTAAACTCAAATAAAACTTAAAAACAGGATGTCTTTAATAAAAACACCCTGTAATAAAAAGTAATACTTGAACTTCTGTTCTATTCGTATGCTATCTCGCCATGTTCAGAAATATCAAGACCAACAGATTCACCTTTAGAACTAATTCTTAAACCTACAAGTCTATCAACTAGTTTAAAAAGCAACCATGTCATTAATGCACTATACAAAATAGTTACTATAGTGGCAATAACTTGTATCCATAGCTGATTCCAATCACCATACAGCGCACCTTGCACCCCACCTACTCCGGTAATTGTTTGAGTGGCAAAAACCCCAACAAGTATTGAGCCGATAATTCCACCAATGCCGTGTACACCAAAAGCGTCTAGCGAGTCATCATACCCAAATCGAGGTTTAACATATGCTACCATCCAAAAACATATTAGTCCTGACACTACTCCAATAACGAAAGCACCAAATACTCCTGTGGAACCAGCTGCAGGCGTAATAGCTACTAACCCAGCAACAACACCAGTACAGAAGCCAACAACTGTAGGCTTTTTATTAATTATTTGATCAAGAATTGTCCAAGTTATCGCAGCAACTGCAGCAGCTATATTAGTAACTAGTATGGCATTTGCCGATAAGCCATCTGCCGACAAGCCACTTCCTCCATTAAAACCTAACCAGCCTAACCACAATAAAGCGGTACCAATTACTACAAATGGAATATTATGAGGTGTAATGGGATCTTCGCCTTTGATATTCCAACCTTTCCTTTTACCTAAAAGTATAGCCATAATCAATGCAGATACGCCGGCATTAATGTGAACAACAGTGCCTCCGGCAAAATCGATGGCACCTATTTCAGCTATCCATCCTCCACCCCATACCCAATGAGCAAGAGGGTTATAAACAAGTAGTGCCCAAAGCAATGAAAATAGTAGAAACCCCTTGAATTTGATTCTTTCTGCGAAAGCACCAATTATCAAAGCAGGAGTTATTACAGCAAACATCCCCTGAAATGACACAAACAACAATTCGGGAATTGAATAACCCTCTAATAAATCATTAATGCCAATTCCATTCAGAAATAATTTATCAAAACCTCCTACAAAAAAATTTAAGCTATCGCCTCCAGAAGTAAATGCAAGGCTATATCCAACTACTACCCATTCTATAATTAATACTGCTGTAAGGATTAGACACTGCATCAATACACTTAATATATTCTTTCGTCTTACCAATCCACCATAAAAAAGAGCTAGCCCCGGAATTGTCATCATCAACACAAGAATTGTAGATACAATTATCCACGCAGTATTTCCACTATCAAGAACTTGCGATTCCTCTAATTGTTCCAAAATATATAATTCGTCACTCATATCTTCTATTTTTTTTAATTTTTACTTTTGTTTATCATATAATGAATCATCACCACTGTCGCCAGTTCTAATGCGAATGGACTGTTCGATATTGTATATGAAAATCCTGCCATCACCACTCTCTCCTGTGAATGCTGATTTAAGAATAGCGTCTATTGATTTCTGAACATTCATTTCTCTGACAACAAAAGAGAGAAAAATGCGATCTATTGCATTTACATCATATGCAATACCTCTGAAAATAAGACCCTGCTTTGCTGTTCCTTGCCCTTTAACTTCCCACCAAGAAAGGAAGTCTATATCAGCATTATGCAATGCTTTTCGAACTTCGTCGAACTTCGACTTACGAATAATCGCTTCAATTTTTTTCATAACATTTTTATTTATAGTGCATTATCAAAACTTCATTCCAAACAATAGAAAAACCTCCTTTGAATCAGGATTAAGTATGGCTTGAGTAAAGACAGGAAGCGAGAATGTGTCGCTTATATCAATCTCCTTACTTGCCTTAATTGAGGTTGCAACAATTGCAAACCCATCTGAATAAAAACCTGCATTTGGAGTAGCACCTATTATTAAATCGATATCTACAAACGATGTAGGTATAGTATAGCTTGCTTCGAAATAGGATGAATAATTTTCATCACCTGCTATATTTGTGTTCCATACGAAAGTTAAAGGAACAGACCCCCCTAGTGAATATCCTAAGGTTGCTTCAACAACGTGTTCTGAGAAATCAAAATAGCTTACTTTCTCGCCATTGGGCAGATCGTGAGGTAAAAAATAGTCGGTTAATAAAATATTAAAATTGCCAATTGAGTAACTTGCATATAAGTCAAACTCCCTCCAAGTGCTATTAAAGCTAGAAGAACCCCAAATTCCAAAAGTAAAATCTCCTGAAGAAAGTGAAATACTTGGTTGAATTGAAGCAGGTCCAACATATAATCCCCTCCAAATATAAGAACTCACAATATCTGCTTCAGCTTTTACAGTTAACTCTTGAGATTTAACTGTACATATAGATACAGTGATGGATAGTAAAACAATAAACAGTTTAGTCATACATTAATTTTTTTAAATGAATAATCCTAGTACAATCTTTTTGAAATCAAAAATGAGTAATAAAAATTAAATCGACAGCAAAAGAGCGCGCGCAATGTCTTTTTGATTCTTTTACGGTGCAAATATAATCATTTAGATTATATAACAAAACTTTTAAAAACATTTTATTCTAAAATTATTGATTTAGCAATCAAATTGTAATATCAATATGGCTAAACACCTCAATTTCGCTAATACAGCGCAATACAGCGTAATTTGTTATTTTAAGGTTAAAATGATATATTTGAAAAAATTGACTTAATAAAGATGAAAAACACTACATATTTTATTCTCTTTCTATTTATTGGTTTCACATTTGATGTTATTGCCCAACACGAAAATTGGCGTGAGCATGTTATTCAGCTTGCAGAAGAGGATGAAGCAAATTTAATGGCAATAGAAAACATGTACGAAGAACTTCTAAACTTAGAATCAAACCCTTTAAATCTTAATACTGTATCGAGAGAAGAACTAGAGGCTATTCCTTTATTGAGCAATAAAGAAGTGAATTTGATTATCGATTTTCTTAAGATGAACCGTCCTGTTATGACAATATATGAATTAAGGAATGTTCGAAATCTAAACTATAGAACTATTCAATTAATTATTCCATTCTTTTATGTTGGCGATGTAGAGTCGGACAGAAATAAAGAATTAAATAAATTGAATAGTATATCAGACGCACTTAAGCTTGGTAGTCATGAGTTGCAGATGAGATTAGATAAAACCTTAACACCAAGAGCAGGTTATAAACATTTTTCTGATAGCATATTAGAACGTTATCCAAATCGTAAATACAGAGGTGAGGATTTTTACAACTCGATTAGATATTCACTAAGAATTGGGAACAAGGCTCAAATGGGCTTTACAGCTGAAAAAGATGCGGGTGAGCCTTTAATTAAACGAGACTATCCGAAGGGGTATGATCACTATGGTTTTCATTTTATTGTCAATAATATTGGAAAACTAAACACACTTGCAATAGGAGATTATAGACTATCTTTTGGACAGGGATTAATTCTTAATAATGATTATCTAGGAAGTAAATCATGGAGAGTTGTTAACGTTACAAGACGAACTCTCAAACCTAAGAGGCATTTCTCAACTTCTGAATATGGATTCTTTAGAGGAGGTGCAGCTATGTTTGACTTGGGTAATATTTCACTAACAACTTTCTATTCAAATAAACTTTTTGATTCTAACATTTCAGAAAAAGGAGAAATTACTTCATTTAAAACTGATGGATTACATCGAACTCCATTAGAAATGAGCAAAAAAAGAAACACGCGTGAACAGGTTTTTGGAACAAATATAAATTATCGAAAAAATCGTTTTCAGACTGGTATTAGTGGTGTATTTCATGTTTATAACAAAATGTATAACCCCACATTAAGAGATTACAATAGGCACTATTTAAGAGGTTTGTCGAACTTTAATGCTAGCATAGACTACTCTTATCAACTACCGGGCTTAATATTTGCCGGCGAAACAGCTATGTCTAAGAATGGATCAGTTGCAACAATAAATTCCATACAATACAGACCATCAACAACCCTTTCATTATCTTTATTACACAGAAACTATCCAATATCTTACAATGCCCTGCATGCACAAGCGTTTGCCGAGGGAAGCAGAGTTCAAAATGAAAAAGGCGTTTATTTTGGAGCAGCTTTCAGACCATTTAAAAGGTTTACAGTTAGCACATATGTGGATTTTGTTGGTTTCCCATGGCCAAAATATGGTATTGATAAACCTTCAAAAACAACCGACTATTATCTTATTGGAACATATACTTTAACGCAACATTCAACCATTGAAACAAGATATAAATACAAGAAGAAAGAGAAAAATATAAAACAGGTTGATTCTGAAAGTAAAATGACATTACCTTATTATACTCATAAGCTACGTTTGCGTTACACATTAGATAGCAATAATGAATGGAACTTCAGAACAACAGTGGATATAGCCAAATACAAAGTAAAACACTACGAGAAAGAACTCGGTATTATGATTTCTCAGAATATAAACTATAAGCTAAACGACAAGCTATCGATTAATACCTTTTTGGCTGGTTTTAATGCCGACACATATAACGCAAGACTCTATTCGTATGAACGTAATCTACTAAGCACTTTTTACATGCCTTCATTTTATGGAAAAGGGGTGCGTTATGCCTTAAACTGTAGGTACAACATATCATCATCTCTCTCATTATCCTTTAAAACAGCTCGCACAAGATATTTTAACAGAGAAGTTATAAGTTCGGGTGCTGATCAGATAAATGGTAGAAGCAGAACAGACATATACACCTATATAAGATGGAGGTTTTAAATACCACAATAACAATAAGCTATATTTTTTGTATTTTTGCATACTTATACACTGAAATATGGCAAATCCTTTACTACAAATAGATTCACTTACGAAAAGTTTTGGCGATTTACTTCTGTTAAACGAAATATCATTTGGTATTGCAGAGGGAGATAAAATTGGACTTATTGCTTCCAATGGATCTGGAAAAACGACACTTCTAAATATAATATCCGGAAAAGAACCTTATGATAATGGCAGGGTTGTATTTCGTAATGATATCAGAATAGACTATTTAGATCAGTCACCTCAGTTTGAACCAGAGTTAACCGTATTAGAGGCATGCTTTAGTGTGGATAATGAAACAGTAAAGCTGATAGCCCAATATGAGGAAATTATGACTTCCGGTAATCAAGAAGGTTTGGATGAAGTACTTTCTAAAATGGACCTTTTGAATGCCTGGGACTATGAGCAGCGAATAAAGCAAATTTTGACTCAACTTAAAATAGTTGATTTTAAACAGAAAATAAGAGAGTTGTCAGGAGGTCAAGTGAAACGAGTTGCTCTTGCCAATGTCCTTATCAGTGAACCAGAATTGATTATGCTAGATGAGCCCACCAACCACTTAGATCTTGAAATGGTTGAATGGCTCGAAGAATATCTTTCAAGAAACAATATTAGTTTATTGATGGTAACTCACGACAGATATTTTCTTGATCGTGTTTGTAACAGCATTATAGAGATAGACAACAAACAAATATACACATACAAAGGCAACTACTCTTATTATCTTGAGAAGAGAGATGAACGTCTTTCTACCGAAGGCTCAGAGGTAGCAAAAGCTAAAAACCTTATGAGAAAAGAGTTAGAGTGGATGCGTAGACAACCTAAAGCCAGGGGTACAAAATCTAAGTCGAGAATAGATGCTTTTTACACTCTCGAAGAGAAAGCAAATAAGCGAAGAGATGATAATAGTATACAAATAGCAGCAAAGGGAGCATATATTGGAAAGAAAATATTTGAAGCTAAGGATGTTAGTAAGAGATTTGAGGATATAAGAATTACAGATGACTTCAACTACCTATTTACCCGCTATGAGAAGATGGGAATTGTAGGTAATAATGGCACAGGGAAGTCTACATTTATAAAAATGCTACTAGGTGAGGTAAAACCCGACAGTGGATTTTTTGAGATAGGAGAAACAATAAACTTCGGATATTATAGTCAGGATGGACTACATTTTAACGAACAAACAAAAGTTATTGATGTTGTTACAAACATAGCCGAAGTTATAGATATGGGTGATGGCAAACACCTTACAGCATCGCAGTTTCTATTGCATTTTATGTTCCCTCCTGAAAAACAACACAATTTTGTATATAAGCTAAGTGGAGGTGAAAAAAGGAGATTATATCTGTGCACTGTTTTAATAAAGAACCCAAATTTTCTAATTCTTGATGAGCCAACAAACGACCTAGACATTATTACACTCAACATACTAGAGGAATATCTTGCTGGATTTAAAGGCTGTCTTATTGTTGTATCGCACGATCGCTATTTTATGGATAAAGTGGTGGATCATCTCTTGGTATTTCACGGAAATGCTGAAATACAGAATTTCCCAGGAAACTATACACAATTTCGGGAATGGAAGTTAGAAAAAGATAAGTTAGTAGCTGAAGAGACAAAGGCTGAAAAAGCAGATAAAAATCAGAAAGCGACAACTGAGCAGGGCGACAACAAAAAAGAAAAGAAAAACAAATTGAGTTATCGCGAGAAGCAAGAGTTCGAGTCACTCGAAAAGGAGATAGAAAAGCTGGAGACAGAAAAAGACAGTTTAACAATGCAATTATCTTCAGGTGCCTTATCGTCAGATGAGCTACTTGTTATCTCTAACCGCATAACAGAGATTATGGAACAAATAGATGAAAAAACCATGCGTTGGTTGGAGCTAAGTGAAATTTAAAATAAAAGTATTTATATAGTTTTTTTATTGCCTCATTGATATTACTTTTGCATGTTTTTCGATGAAAACAGATGAAATATAATGAATTATTTGCCCGTACCGAGCTGTTACTAGGTTCGGAATTGATGCACGAAATTGCTTCAAAAAAAGTAATCCTCTTTGGTGTTGGAGGTGTTGGCAGCTGGTGTGCAGAAGGATTAGTTAGGAGTGGAATTACACATCTCACTATAGTGGATTCTGACAGGATAGCAGTTGCTAACATCAACCGTCAACTTCCCGCAACCACAAAAACAGTTGGCATGTTAAAAGTGGACGTGTTACATAATAGATTACTTGAAATAAACCCAAATGCAGTAATAAAATCTATATCCGAAATATATAGTCCCGAAACAGCCGATTCATTTCACCTTAGTGATTATGATTATGTTATAGATGCAATAGATTCACTTTCAAATAAGATGGATCTATTGTGCAGGGCGTCAGCTACTGATGCTGTTGTATTTTCATCAATGGGAGCAGGTTTAAGGCTTGACCCACAAAAGATAAAAATTGCAGAGTTTAATAAAGTACGCGGATGTAAACTAGCTGCAGCCTTAAGACAAAGAATGAAAAATGGGAACAAACCTAAAAAATCTATTCTTTGTGTTTATAGTGAAGAATTTAATAGAAATTTAGGAGAAGATGCGTTGGTTAATGCAGACGAAAACAGCAGCTTTAAAAAGGCACGTATTAATGGAACTATGGTTCAGGTAACAGCAGTATTTGGTTTCACGCTCTCGGGGTTAGTTATACAAGACATCGTCAATAACAATTCTCATAAATCTTTAAGCTGATAGAACTTTCAATCTAATTGCTTAACTTTGCGCTATCAAACAGCAACTTCGATAAGAAAAGAAAACAGTCATTGGTATGAACATCGAAAATATTTTACAGGAAGCAATAATCAGTGCTATAAATGAGCTTTACGGTTCCA
>CAZSBA010000029.1:0-26655 GCA_964605035.1 uncultured Proteiniphilum sp.
AAGTCAAGAACAACATATAATATTCAGAAAAATAAAAACGCTTAAATTGCTACTCTTATAATAAAAACGCTTAAGTTGTTAATCATCAGAATAAGAATTGCGCTTAATTTATTCAAAAGCCAAGAAAAGCAGTGAACTTGCTCATGGCAACAGCTCTATGGCTAATGGTGTTTTTGTTTTGGTTGCTCATTTCTCCAAAGGTGATATTATAGCCGTTGGGCATAAAAATTGGATCGTAGCCAAAACCATTGGTGCCTCGTTTTTCTTGGGTAATTTTGCCTTCTACAACTCCTTCAAAAAGGTGCTCGCTGCCATCTATGATTGCTGCTATAACTGTTCTGAATTGAGCAGTGCGGTTGTCAACTCCTTGTAAAACGGCGATGAGCTTGTTCATATTGTCGTGGGGGTTGCAGTGGGGCCCTGCATAGCGCGATGAGTATACGCCTGGCTGGCCATTTAGCGAGTCTACTTCCAGTCCGGTATCATCGGCAAAGCAATCGTAGCCATACTTGTTTTTAATGTAGCGTGCTTTTATAAGGGCGTTCTCTTGGAGTGTGGTGCCTGTTTCTTCTATTTCTTCAAAACAGTTGATATCCGATAGGCTTAGTATCTCTATTTTGTTGGCGGTTATTTTTTGAATTTCGTCTAGCTTATGTTTGTTGTTGGTGGCAAATACTATTTTTTTCATCTGTTTTATCTTTTTTGTTCTCTTATTCTCTCTTCTCGCTCTTTTTCTCTCTGCCTTAGTTGGGCTTCTCTTCTGCGTTCTCGTTCTCTTAGTTCTTTCTCCCTCTCTTTTAACCTGGTTTCGCGCAGCTTTTCTCTTTCTTTAAGTTGTTGCTCTCTGTTTTTGATGTTTGATGTGGCTCTACTTTGTTTTAATGCCTCTTCGGCTTTCTGCTCGAGTTGGGCTTTGAGCTCTTCTGGGGTAATGCGAGTGTCTACCTTTTCGCGTTCAACAGGCGCTGTTGTTGAGCTATTGTTATTCAAAGGTACAACCTTTTGGGTTAAATTAGCATCAGTATTAAGCTGATTTAACTGGTTCATTAACTCGTTGAGCCGCCTGGATATTTCTGATTTATTTGTGTTGGCATTTTCTATTGGGGTGTATGTTTTTACTCTCACAACTGGTTGGATGGCGTAGATATTAGATGGGTGACCAGTGGTTTGAGGTATATCGTTTTCTCTAAGTTGAATATTGCTATTGATTAATTGAGCGAGTGAGTCGTTATAGAATTTATGTTGTTTGCTGTTATCTGAGACTACTGCCTGATATATTGATGCATTTTTATTGAGCTGTGGGGGTGTTCTTAGGCTTTTTATCTTATCGAAGCTGTTGTATGCATTTTTGTTATCCTCCAGTAGTATATAAATCTGACCCAGAAGAAACTGAAGGCGCTTTTTTTGAAGGTATATTTTTTCGTTGTTTATTGTTTCTTTTAGATATGGAATTGCCTCTCGAAGCTGTTTGTTTTTTATTAGATAGTTTGCATACTCTTGATTATATAGTTTTTTGAGATTAGCGGGCAGTTGGCGTGATTGCAACAGGTATATCATGTTTTGTGCGTCATACATTCTGTTTAGGGCTACATATGACCGGAGCATCCATAATTGGGTTTCGGAGATAAGGTTGATGTCGTTTGGGTATATGCGTTGAATTTCGGCAAATACCGATAGTGCTTCGTTATAATCGTGGTTCTGAACGTAGGCTTTGCCCATTAGCAGCCACGAGTTTTTTAGGTATGGGTTAAATTCTTCTTGTCTGAGCCATTGCCTATATTCTGCTGAGTGTGCTTTGGATGGGTCTCTAACTGGCTTTGAGGTTATTGAGTGTTCTATTATAGATGTTGTTGTTTTTTCTATTACTACATCGAAGGGGCCGCCGGGTGTAGTTTTATTTGTGGTTACTTCGTTTGGGTGTATTGTGAGTAGGTTAAACCAGTTGACCGACGAGGTTGTATACTGTTCTTCTAATAACTGGTTATAGGTTTGGAGGGCATTATGATAGATGTTGTAGCGTGTGGTGAGTTGGTGGTAGGCTCGTGTGGCAGATGTATTTCTTCCGTTGGAGCAGCCTAAAGTGAGTGCTGCAGCCATTATGAAAACAAATATTGATCTGATTTTATTATTTACCTTCACTAATAATACTGTTTCTGAGAACTCATTTTGTGAATTCACTTCATCTTAGATAACTCTTAAAACAGTGTTTTATTGTGTTTGTTTTTGTCTCTTTACACTCTGTATTGCCTTAAGTGCTTTTGCAACGAAAAACATTAGTATGAGTACAAATATTATAAATGCTCCGGATGGTACATTGAGGTAGTATGAGAGAAGTAGTCCGGCAATACTGCCAAAGAAACTAAATAGTATAGAGAGTAATATTATTTTTGAGTAGTTTACAGTAAACAGGTTGGCAGTCATTTGAGGAACTGTTATGAGTGACATTAGCAAAACTATTCCTACGAGTCGTATGCTTAGAACTATTGTTACTGCAATAAAGAGCATCATTGTGTATTCTATTAGCTGTGTATGAACTCTTCTGGTTTTTGCAAACTCGGTGTCGAACGATACTGATACTATATTATGGAAAAAGAGGGTGAAGAATAGTATTATTAGCGACGATAAAATTATGAGTGAGATTATATCGGTTTGAGTTATTGTTAGGATATTACCAAATAGATATTCGGATAGGTTGGGTGCATACCCCGGGGATAGAAATGTTAGAACAATTCCTAATGCCATGCCAAGCGACCAAAACACTGCAATTGCAGAGTCTTCGCGCACTCCTTGTTTGCGGGATAGCCATTGTATGCCAAAAGCAGAGAGTACTGCAAAAACCATAGCAGATAGTATTGGAGAGAGCGAAAAGTAGAACCCTATGCCTAGCCCTCCAAATGAAGCATGGGTTATTCCACCACTGATGAATACCAGTCGCCTCGACACCACATAGGTGCCAATAATACCGCAAGCTATGCTCGCAAAAAGACTCCCGATAATTGCATTTCGGAAAAAGGTATATTCTAATAATTCAAGGATATTCATCTATTGTAATGCTTTCAGGCGTGCATCTTTTGCACCCTTAGCTCGTTTACAAACATAAGTACTTCGTCCTTCAGCTGATCGGGAACAGATATACTTCTCATTTGAAGACTTCTTACCCATCGTGGCTTCTCTTCATCTAGAATTGTGTAGAATACATCTCTGAATTCTTCAACCTCGCTCTCTTTGAAATTAGATGAGTCGCGGTATGAATATTTGTCGAGTTCTTCATCATCAAAATACTCTGGCTTTTCTGCAAATGCTGCAATTAAGCTATCTTTCTCGCATATCTCATGAGCTCCACAGCAGCCTTCGCTTAGGTCAACTGCAGGTGGGGGTGTTTCGCGTTCTACTGTATTTCCTTTTTTGCGCTGTACGTAATTTGTGATGGCTAGTGCCATTGCAAAAAATATGATAATGCCTATAAATAAAAATAATGGTTGCATAACTTATTTAGTTTCTTCTATTTTAAATCCTGCTTGTTTTAAATCGTTCCAAAACAGTGGGTACGACTTTGATACAACCTGGGGCTCGTTTATTTTTATCGACTTCAAAACTATTGCTCCAGGTGCAAACGACATTGCCATCCTGTGGTCTTCATATGTGTCTATCGAAGGTTCAGACACAGGGTCGCAACGCTCACCATCCCATTCAAGCATGCCAATTTCGGTTTCTCTGAGCACATATCCCAGTTTCTTAAATTCGTTTATCATTGCCTGAACACGGTCGGTCTCCTTTATTTTCAGACTTTGTATGCCTGAGAATAAGAAGGGTATATTTTTAAAACAACAAGTAGCAGCAAATGTTTGAGCCAGATCGGGCTCGTTAACAAAATTATGGAAAAACTTCTTTGTTTTCTTCTTACTGCTTTTAATAATTACTCCATCAGCAATAAACTCGGTGGTTACACCAAGGTCGCTAAACAGGTTGATTACATTTGAATCGCCTTGCAGGCTCTCCTTTACAAGGCCTTTTAGAGTGATTTCGGAGCCAGGGATAAGTGAAGCAATCTCGTACCAGTAGGATGCAGACGACCAGTCGGACTCAACCACTATATCTGTTGCCTTATACGTCTGAGGCTTAACCGAAATTACATTTCCTTCCCATTTAGTTTTAACACCACATTTGGCCATTAACCCTATTGTGAGTTGGATGTATGGTTTTGAAACAATCTCTTTCTCGATGTGCATAACCAGTCCGTTTTCCATTAGAGGTCCCACCATAAGTAGAGCAGATATGAATTGAGAGCTAATATTTCCGGATAGATATACTTCTCCTCCTTTTAGCTGCCTGCCTCTTATTTTGAGTGGAGGGTATCCATCCTTCTGGAGATACTCAATCTCGGCTCCCAGTGCAATTAGTGTCTCTACTAGTGGGTGTATGGGCCGACTGTGCATCCGCTCTGTTCCTTTTATAATCCATTCGCCTTTCATGCCTGCCAGAAATGCAGTTAGAAATCGCATTGCTGTGCCTGCAGCTTTTATATCAAATTGATTTGAGTTGGAGTTGAAAGCATCTATGATAACCTTGGTATCTTCGCAATCGGAAAGATTTTTGATGGGTGTGGTACTTAAACTTAATGCGTTTAGTATCAGAGCCCTGTTGCTAATACTTTTTGAAGACGGTAGCTGAATTGTTGTATTTATCGACTCCGGCGGAGAAATTATATATTTGAGTTGCATTTTAAACTAGGGAATTTTACACAAAAATAATACTTTAAATGGTATGTTGGTTGAAAGAAGCCTACTTTTACTTAGTTTATGGACATTTAAATATTTTTTTACGGTCGTTAGTTCAGCAAGTTATGCTAAGCAATTTAACCAATAATGCCATAAATAAAAATTGCAAGTATTGCCGTTGGTGCTATATAGCGTAACAGGAAGATATATATTTTGAGAAACCTGATTCCTAATTTAATTGTGCCATCGTTTGTGAGCTGAGCAGCTACAACTTGCTTATCGAGATACCAACCAACAAATAAACTTATAAACAGTCCACCTGCTGGAAGCATATATTTTGCCGAACTTACATCGAGGAGATTGAAGAAATCTGTTGAGTATGAAGATATAATTCCTAGAATAATGACTCCTGTTGTTACCAAAAGAGTGCTTTTCTTACGTGACATTCTATACTCTTCGCTAATATAAACCGTTACTACCTCCATAAGCGAAATTGTGGATGTGAGTGCGGCCAAAGCAAGTAGGCAGAAAAATATTGCCGACCATATTACAGAGCCGGGCATTTGATTAAATAGTTCGGGTATTGTAATGAATAGCAATCCGGGGCCTCCGGTAACTAACTCGTCAACAATTGAATTAGGATTAGCTGTTAGTGCAAATGCAGCAGGAAATATTATTATGCCTGCAATTATGGCTACAAGTGCGTCTAAGATTGATACTTGCAGGGATGTGCGTGTAAGATTTATTCCTTTGTTGAAATAAGAGCCGTAGGTTATAAGACAGCCCATTCCTATAGAGAGTGAGAAGAAAGCCTGACCCATTGCATCGAGGAATATGGTGGACTTTACATTATCGAAATTGGGTTTGAAAAGAAAATCTAGTCCGGCACTTGCTCCGGGTAGAGAGATGGCTCTTATTGCTAAAATTATAAGCA
This sequence comes from uncultured Proteiniphilum sp., assembly GCA_964605035.1. GTDB lineage: Bacteria > Bacteroidota > Bacteroidia > Bacteroidales > Dysgonomonadaceae > Proteiniphilum. The sequence goes on from CAZSBA010000029.1 coordinate 5,653, forward strand.
TAAGAAACAGCATGGGCATAAATATCTTCGACGACTTCTCGATGCCTTTACGTACACCCGAAAGAATAAAATATGCAGATAGTAAGGTGAACACTATCATCCAAGATGCTTGCTTTAAAGGGTTGGCTAGCAGGTTGCCGAAGTGAATGGCAAAGTCGTCTACCGAAAGCAGGTTTCCGGTTAAAGACTGAATTAGATATACAAGTGTCCATCCGCATACAACCATATAGAATCCTAGTATCACAAAACCAGTAAGTACCCCCATACGGCCAACCCATTTCCACGGTGTGCCTGGGGCAAGTTTATGAAATGCGCCGGCTGTATTAGCGCGTGCCGATCTGCCAATAATAAATTCGCTCATCATTACGGGTATGCCAAAAAATAGAATACATGCAATGTAGATGAATATAAATATTGCTCCTCCTCCATCTGCGGTTTGACTTGGGAAACGCCAAATATTGCCTAACCCAACAGCAGAGCCGGCTGCTGCAGCTACAACACCTATTTTTGAAGCAAAGGTAATCCTTTTGTCTGCCATCTTTTCTATAGGTTAGATTCTCCACTCGACACCTGTTTTGGTGTCTTTTATCTCTACGCCAGACGACTTCAATTCGTCGCGAATCTTATCCGAAGTATTCCAATCTTTGTTTTCGCGTGCTGTTTTGCGTATGTCAAGTATTAATCGCATTAAGCCCTCTATAACATCGCTTCCGGTTATGTTTTTGGTTTCGTCAACCAGTCCAAGTACTTCAAATATAAAGCTATGCATTAGCTCCTTTAGCTTATCTAAATCGTTGCTGTTGATCGACTCAGTTTTGTCGTTGCATGAGTTAATTACTCTTACAGCATCAAAGAGATGAGCAATTAAAACGGGACTGCTAAAATCATCGTCCATGGCACCATAAAAGTTCTCTTCGAGGGCAGCAATATTAACAGTTGAATTTTCTGAAGGTTGAATTTTATCGAGCGTAGAGAGACTTTCCATCAGCTTTTTGTAGCCCTTCTCTGCTGCTTGCAGAGCCTCGTTTGAGAAGTCGAGTGTATTACGGTAGTGCGACTGAAGCATGAAGAACCTAACAGTCATTGGTGAGTATCCTCTTTCTAGCAGGGGGTGATTTCCTGTAAACAGTTCGTGGGGCAAAAAGCCATTTCCTGCCGTTTTAGACATACGCACTCCGTTAACGGTAAGCATATTTGTGTGCAACCAATATTTGGCCGGAGCCGAATGATTGCAAGCTTCAGACTGTGCAATTTCGTTAGTGTGATGGGTTGCCTGTAGGTCCATGCCCCCTCCATGAATATCAAATGTTGTTCCCAGGTATTTATTGCTCATAGCCGAACATTCTATGTGCCATCCAGGGAAACCTCTTCCCCATGGTGAGGGCCACTGCATGAGTGTTTCGGGCTTTGCTGAGATCCACAAGGCAAAATCGAGGCGACCTCTTTTTTGGTCCTGACCGCTTAGTTCGCGTGTTCCTTCGAGCAGATCTTCTAGCTTTCGGTTTGTAAGAACCCCATAGTCATGCTGTTTACTATATTTTTCTACATCAAAATATACAGTGCCGTTTACTTCATATGCATATCCGGCATCTATGATTTTTTGAATCATCTCTATCTGCTCGATAATATGGCCTGTGGCTGTGGGCTCTATGCTAGGTGGAAGTGTATTAAAAAGAGAAAGTACTTCGTGAAACCCAATTGTGTACTTCTGAACTATTTCCATAGGCTCTAGCTGCTCTAGCTTTGCTCTCTTAGCAAATTTATCATCACCCTCATCCATATCACCTTCGAGATGCCCTGCATCTGTAATATTACGTACATATCGTACTTTATAACCCAAATGAAGCAGGTATCTGTATATTAAGTCGAATGATATAAAGGTGCGGCAGTTGCCTAGGTGAACATCGCTATATACTGTAGGGCCACATACGTACATCCCTACCATTGGCGGGTGTAGTGGCGAGAATTTCTCTTTTTTTCTGAAAAGCGTATTGTAGATAACAAGATTATCTCGTTTTATTCCTTCCATATTATTTGTAAGTTTTTAGTGCAAAGACAAAAGTACAAATTTTAGTGGTAACTGCTACAAAATGGATAAAAAAGAGAAAAGTATGTAATATTATGCTTAAGTTTTCGAATATTTTAATACTTTTGCGTTTCTATTCATTAACAAATCTTCAAATTATATTTTATGTCACGAAAAATTATTTTCTTTCTCGTTGCCTTCTGTATAACTAGCACCGCTTTGAAGGCTCAGAATCTTCAACTTCATTTTGATCCTAGAAACTCACTTTATGGAGAATCATCTGGGTCGGGAATCAATTATCTGACTGCTACATTCGAAATGTATAAGCCCGATAAATGGGGTAACACATTTATGTTTGCAGACGTTGACTTAAACTTCAATAAAAATAATCCGGGACTTCTTTATACAGAGATTGCAAGGGAGTTTTTGATTGGCGACCTGCCTATACTGCCTCATATTGAGTATAATGGGGGGTTGGGACTAGTTAAAGGTACTGGCTACGGCTTTTCTATTCCTGCAGCATATCTTGCAGGGGCGGCATACCCATTTCAGTTAGGTTCGTTTTTTATGAATACTTATGTGGCATATAAATTAAATGCTTTTGATGAGGTTAGCCACGATGCACAATGGACGGTTACCTGGAATGCAACTTTTGCTAATGGTAAACTTTCACTTGGTGGTTTTATGGATCTATGGTCTGAGGATGCATCATTTACAGAAGGACCAACAGCCGATGGCAAGAAGCTTGTTTTCCTTAGTGAACCACAAATTTGGTATAATGTAACTCCTAATTTTTCTCTAGGTAGCGAGATTGAACTCAGTTACAACTTCGTAAATAAGTTTGCAGAAAGTAAATTTTTTGCAATACCAACGTTGGCGACTAAATGGAATTTTTAACATTTAATCTCAAATAGATATGTTTGAAAAATTATTTAAACTAAAAGAGCATAAAACAAATGTAAGAACTGAGATGGTTGCAGGGATAATTACTTTCCTTACTATGTCTTATATTCTTGTTGTAAATCCTAATATATTGAGTGCTTCGGGTATGGATCGTTCGGCTCTGTTTACAGCAACCGCAATGGCAGCTATACTTGGAACTCTGTTTATGGCTTTTATACCCAACCTGCCTATTGCACAGGCTCCAGGTATGGGACTGAACTCGTTTTTTGCGTTTTCGGTGGTGCTGGGTCTTGGTTATAGCTGGCAGATGGCTCTTACAGCAGTGTTTATACAGGGTATCATTTTTGTTATTCTTACATTTTTTAATGTTAGAGAGCTTATTGTGAAGAGTATTCCTAACACAATAAAGTATGCTATTCCGGTTGGTATTGGTCTTTTTATTACCTTTCTGGGGCTGCAAAATGCTGGGATTATTGTAAGAGACGAAAACACAATGATAACTCTTGGCGCAATGTCAAACCCTCATGTATGGGTAGCGTTGTTGGGTTTAATTCTTACTGCTGTTCTTTATTATAAAAGAGTACACGGTGCTTTTCTTATAGGTATTGCTTCAGCAACTATTTTTGCTGTTATTTTGGGTCTTGTAGATTTACCTCAAGGTAGTTTGGTTGCATTACCACCAGATGTGTCTCCTGTATTCTTAAAGTTTGAGTGGGGCAACATGTTTACTTTTGATATGTTGGTTGTTGTGTTTACATTTCTTTTTGTAAACCTTTTTGATACAATTGGAACTTTGCTGGGTGTTGCATCTAAAATTGGTATTGCCGATAAGAATGGTAGTTTTCCACAAATAAAGAAAGCTCTTTTTGCTGACGCACTTGGTACTACTTTTGGTGCTATATTAGGTACTAGCACCGTAACCTCGTACGTTGAGAGTGCATCTGGTGTTGCTGTTGGTGGTAGAACGGGTTTAACTGCTCTTTCAACAGCAATTATGTTTGCTCTTGCGCTTTTCCTTGCACCCATCTTTTTAATGGTGCCTGCATCGGCTACTGCTCCTGCTTTGATACTTGTAGGTTTGTTTATGATTACTTCTGTTGTTAAAATCAACTTCGATGATATGTCTGAAGCACTTCCGGCATTCCTTACAATGGTTATGATGCCATTTGCATTTAGTATTGCACAGGGAATTATATTTGGTATGTTGTCGTTTGTATTTATTAAAGCATTGAGTGGCAAATGGAAGCATATATCAGTTACTATGTGGGTAATTTTTGTGCTGTTTATTGTTAAAATGGTGCTAGATGGAATGAGTGTTCTGTAGTGGTTTAGCATTTGTGTTTTTCGGATGTTTTGACTACTTTTGCACTCTTATACAATTAATTATCTAAGAAATAACAATATAATTTTATGGCAACTACCGCTGATTTCAGAAACGGCATGTGCATCGACATGGATGGACAATATTATTTTATAACAGAGTTTCTTCATGTTAAACCCGGCAAAGGTGCTGCTTTTGTTAGAACAAAACTAAAGAATGTAACTACTGGCCGTGTGATTGATAAAACTTTTAACTCTGGTGTTAAAGTTGATGAAGTACGTATTGAGCGTCGCCCTTTTCAATATCTTTATAAAGATGATATGGGGTATAACTTCATGAATACAGAAACATTTGATCAGATTCCTATTCCAGGTGAACAGATAGAGGGTGTTCAGTTTTTGAAAGAGGGTGATATTGTTGAGGTTCAGGTTCACGCCGAGAGTGGAACTATTCTTACGGCCGAAATGCCAGCTCATGTTGTACTAGAAGTAACATACACCGAGCCAGGAATAAAGGGTGATACTGCAACTAATGCTTTGAAGCCAGCTACTCTAGAAACAGGAGCTGAGGTTCGTGTACCACTATTTATTAATACTGGTGAGAAAATAAAGATTGACACCAGAAATGGCTCGTATGTTGAGCGTGCCAAATAAATAAAGGTTGAGGGTATAGGTTTTTTTTGCTATATTTGCTCTATATCAGTTAACCATTATGAGCAAATTAAGTATTAAACAGTGGGCAGAAGCAGATCGACCAAGAGAAAAATTATTGTTGAAAGGTGTTTCATCACTCTCAGATTCTGAGCTTATTGCCATTCTTATAGGATCGGGAAACAGCGAAGAGACTGCAGTGGAACTTAGTAAACGTATTCTTAAGAAGTCGGAAAACAATCTTAATATATTAGCTAGATTGGGAGTGTCTGATCTGGTTAATAATTTTAAGGGAATAGGAGAGGCTAAAGCAATTACAATAATTGCTGCTCTTGAACTTGGCAGAAGAAGAAAAACAATTGAGAGTACTGAGAGGAGGACAATTACCTCCTCTCGTATTGCTTATGAAGAGTTTATTCCTATGCTATCCGACTTAAATCACGAAGAGACTTGGGCGATACTAACAGACAGGTCTAATAAGATTGTTTCTAGATTTAAGGTAAGCAGTGGTGGTATATCTGGAACGGTTGTTGATATCCGTCTTATACTTCGTGAAGCCGTTAATAAGTATGCTTCGGGGATATTTCTGGGGCATAATCATCCTTCGGAAAATTGTAGACCTAGCCCGCAAGATGAACAAATTACAAAGAAGCTAAAAGAGGCAGCACGATGGATGGATATTGTGCTTTTAGACCATATCATTGTATGCGGAAACAGGTACTTTAGCTTTGCGGATGAAGGAATCATATGACTTATATAAACAATTTGGTTGTTTTAAGGTTTAATAAAAAAACAAGATGAATATGAACGAAGAATTACAAGCTTTACAGGATAAAATAGTGGATGCACTCCGAACTGTTTATGATCCGGAGATTCCAGTAAATATATATGACTTAGGGATGATTTACGACGTAGATGTTGATGCAGAAAACAATGTAATCATAGAAATGACATTTACGTCGCCTGCATGTCCTGCTGCCGACTTTATTTTGATGGATGTTCAAATGAAGGTTGAGGCTGTAGAAGAGGTGAATAACGTAGATTTGAATCTTACTTTTGATCCGCCTTGGGATCAGTCGATGATGAGTGAAGAGGCCTTGTTGGAGCTGGGGATGATGTAGATGGTCAAAAAGGTATATTTTGTTGCTGATGCACATTTAGGTGCTAAATCACATACCAATTCAATTGATATAGAGCGAAAGCTTTGCAGATGGTTAGATCATGTGAAGCTCAACGCCCATTCTATATATCTGATGGGTGATATCTTTGATTATTGGTTTGAGTATAAACATGTTGTGCCTAAAGGTTTTACGCGTCTGCTTGGTAAACTGTCTGAATTAACAGATTCGGGAGTTGAGATTCATTTTTTTATAGGTAACCACGATTTATGGCTTACAGACTATCTTGCGGTTGAGTGTGGCTTAATACTTCACTTTGAGCCATATATAGCAGATATATTTGGTAGTAAATTTTTTCTGGCTCACGGAGATGGATTGGGTGATGAATCTAAAATGTTTATTTTCTTACGAAAAGTTTTTCATAGTAAGTTTCTTCGAAAATGCTTTTCGGCGATACATCCCGGACTGACTATTCCCTTGGCCCATGCCTGGTCTAACAGTAGTCGCGAAAACGGTGGGGTGGCGGATTACCTTGGTGAGGATAAAGAATATTTGGTGAGGTATGCAAAAAATAAGATCCTAGAGGATCCAGATATAGACTACTTTGTATTTGGTCATCGTCATATACTACTAAATTTACCTATTGCAGATAGTAGCAATGTGGTTATTCTGGGCGACTGGATATCTCTGTTTTCGTACGCTGAGTATGATGGGAGTTCTATTAAACTGAAGCTGTGGGAGGACTAAAATATTTGGTTCTCTATCTCTTCTTCTATCTTTCTATCTTTCTCTTTCTCTCAATCTCTTTCTCATTCTCATTCTCTCTTTCTCTCTTTATATCTATCTATATATCTCTCTCTTAAACTCTCTAATCAATGTAATTGTTTGAAAAAATCCCATATTAAAATTCCAGCTGTTACCGATACATTTAAAGAGTGTTTGGTGCCGTATTGAGGAATTTCGATGCATCCGTCAGATGAGTTAATTACTTCCTGCATCACACCATGAACTTCGTGACCCAAGATAATTGCATACTTTTTATTTTTGTCTATCTGCAAAGATTCGAGACTTTTACTGTTCTCTGTTTGCTCTATAGAGTAAATTATATAACCCTCTGCTTTGAGCCTGTTTAAGGCAGTGAGAGTGTCCTCAAAGTATCTCCAATTGACAGAGTCTTCGGCCCCTAATGCTGTTTTATGTATCTCGGTATTTGGAGGTGTTGCAGTGATACCACAAAGGATAATTTCTTCTACTAAAAATGCATCACTTGTTCTGAATACAGAGCCTATGTTGTTTTGGCTTCTTACATTATCGAGAACCACAACTAATGGTATCTTTTCTGTTTCTTTAAACTCATCTATAGTTATCCTGTTGAGCTCTTCCAGTTTCAGTTTACGCCGTTTCATCTTTTTTTATTTAAATACTAATCTTACCATAAACCATAAATGGTGGATAAAAGTTGAGATATGACCATAATGGTTTGCCATTATTCTGTAACGTTCAATTAAAGATGCTTTTCGGTTAGCTGTTGTTACACCTTCATTTAAATAGTTGATTAGAATCTTATGTGTGTTATAAATATTAGTAGACTTTTTCATTAATCGAATAGACCAGTCGAAGTCTGATGAAAATCTATAACTAGTATCATACTCCTCAACTTGTTCTCGTTTTACAAAAAATGCCTGGTGACAAACAACCATTCCCTGTTTGAAACTTTTCCAATTCAGATTATCAGGTGCTTTTAGCCTACGCATATGAAGGAAAGCTCCTTTATTATCTACAATTGCAGTTTCGCCATATAATATATCTGGTAATTGGGTTGCACGATTTACTGAATACATAACAGTTTCAACTGTATTGGCTGCAAAAAAGGTATCACCAGCATTCAGAAAACAAATATAATCGCCAGTTGCCATTCTAATGCCTTTATTCATAGCGTCATATAAGCCATTGTCGGGCTCACTTATCCATTTCATCTTATCATTTTCGAATCTGCGAATAAGATCTAATGTTTTGTCAGAAGAGTTGCCATCAACTATAATATGCTCTATATCAGCATAAGTCTGCTCGTTGACACTCTTTAGAGTCTGCTCTAGTGTCTTTTCTGCATTATATGTGATGGTTACTATGGATAACTTTTTCATTTTTCGGCATAAATAGCAATAAACGGAGATAAAAACTTGCCTTTCACCGGAAAGAGCTTTATTAAATAGCTAAATAATTTGACCCATTTTCTATTGCTTTGGTTCTCTGGTTTGGGTTCTAGCCACAGCATAGGCTTTCCGATATATTCTACAGAGAAGCTTTTCAGTCTTAAAGACTGCATTATCTCTTTCAGAAACTTTATATCCATGGCTTTTAAATTGTGAGAGTTAAGATTCTGCTTATCAAATTTATGCTGAATCTTACCATTTAAGCCCAAGAAATTGGGAATAAGTATAAGTGTTTTACCATTCTTTGATAATAGGTTGATATGCCTGCTTATTACATCCTTAGTATCTTCGAAATGCTCAACAAAGCCGTATGAAAAGGCAATATCATATTTCTTATCCGAATTATAATCAAAAAAATCGCTCTCTATATATTTAATAGTTCCTTCTGGTAGGTTGTTTTTTGTTTCAAAGTTCCTAATGATTTCTTTGTTGATATAAAAATCGAGAATAGTAATATCTTTTACGCCACGTTGGTAAAATGCTGCTGCAAACAGACCTGGAAAGCCACCTATTTCGATAAAATTATTACCCTTTGTTAGTAAGGGCATATATTTCTCAAACACCAGCTTTTGAGGTATACTATCGTACTGATAATTGCTCCAATAATTATCCCAGAATTCTTTGTCGGTTATTTTGTTATCCTCTTGCATTCTTATAGATTTCAATATATTGCCTTGCTACGATTTCGTTACTGTAATTTTCAACTACCTTTTTACGAGCATATTCTTTTAACTGATTTATATCGTTATTAAAAAGAATCCATGATATCCCTTTTGCAAGATCTTGTGGGTCTTTATATTTTGATATATAGCCGTTTATCAGATGATCTATCATTTGAGGAATGCCACCTGTGTTAAACCCTATGCAAGGTGTGCCACAAGACATAGACTCCATAATAGTGTTTGGGAGATTATCTTGGAGAGAGGGTGAAACAAATAAATCTGCAGCATTATAAAGTGCGGGCATATTTTCTGGTGCAATATAGCCCATGCTTATAACTGGCAGTGCAAACTTCTTTTCTATCTCTTCACTTCTATTTCCTGCAATTAAAAAGATGATATCTTTAGAATGGTTTTTTAATAGATGAGATGCCTCTACCAGGTAGTCTAACCCTTTTCGCTTATCAGACGCCTTTGCTGCAGCGAATAGAATAATTTTTTTATCAAATGGCAGGTTTAGTTCTTTTCTTATTGCACTCTTGTTTAAAGGACGATAAATGTCTGTATTTATTGGGTTGGGAATTGAGCTGATGTAATGACCTGCTGTTAGTGCACTTTTTAGAGCCATTTCTTTTAACCAGTTGCTACACGCCACAAAGTTTATTTCGCCTTTTGAATAGGCAGACATTTTTCTGCGATATGTAGATCTCGAAAGATCGTTATTAGAACGACCCTTAAGGAGTGGACAGTTGCCACAGCTATCTGTGTAAAAGGTGCAATCTCCGGCGTAATGACAAATGCCGGTAAAGGGCCACATGTCATGCAATGTCCATACTACTTTCTTTCCTGATGAGAGTATTTTTTTTATCTCACCAACTGAAAGCATTCCTTGGTTAATCCAATGCAGGTGCACAATATCGGCCTGCTTAAATTCTTCAGTTTCTGTTATAGGAATACCCCTCTTTGCTATCGAGATTTCAAATAAGTTTTCTATGGAGAACGCATTGGACAGAAAAATTTCTCCTCTCTCGTGGTAGAAGTTAAACTTGTTAATGAGATTGTTGCCTGTTTTTAAAACGTTTTTATTATCAGACAGTTTATCACGCACTACCATTTGTGCATTCACTCCACTAGATTTCAATGCATCTAACAGCCTGTATGCAGCTATTGCAGCACCTCCATTTATATCCGAAGTATTTATGATTAGTACATTCATAAAATTATCTGCTTCTCAAATATCGGTTTATTCGTCTTTTAGCTTTTGCAAAAAATGAGTTTGTTTTACTATAATATTTTGAGAACGCTTTTCTAGCTGATCTGTTTTCACCTATTTTTGGGATATCGATATTTAATCTGTTTTTATGGAGTGAGATATAGTGAATTTTGTCTTTACCACTATGAACGCCGGTTCCATCGAAGCCAATATTTTGAACAAGTGATTTACCTGCATTTACAGACAAGATATTATTTAAAAAAAGAGATGCATTCCATCTTATTGCCCAAGAGTCGTTCTCTCCATTTACCTGCCTTTGTAGCATTTTGGTATAAGGGTATTTGCCATTAAAATCAAATTTGCGAGTAAGGTTGCGCCTTCTAATTTCATTTAAAAGAACCTTCCCATCAGGGTTAAATAATTGCCACGACCTTTTCCAAGTTGCCCAACCCCAGCTACCAACCCATTTAATTAAAAATGCATCGGGTAAATTATTAATAGGATAACAGAACCCATGTATGTGTCCAATTCTATCATCTGCTTCGTACTTATCTAATGCTTCATTCATAAATGTTAGAAACCAAGGTGATGTAATTAAATCATCCTCGAGGACAATGACCTTTCCGAAAGTATCTATTAATTGTGAAACGCCTTGAATAATATTTTTTGCTAATCCATAATTCTGAGTATGTTCAACAATATGAATCTTCTTGAACCCATCGATTGAATGAATAAGTCTTCGAACTTTTAATACATCTTTTTTATCTTCTTCGTTTTTATAACCATCAGAAAAAATGAAGAGTTCGCTTTCTTTACTTAGTTTATTGTTAAGTAGGGCCTCAAGTGTTTGACCTGTATGTGAAGGACGTCTGTAAGTAAAAAGCAAGATGGGTGCGAGAGACATAAGTCAGAAATTTGTTTTTGCTGATAATACGTTTCTTCCCAAGACATGTAACCCTACGTCTTCACCTATATTTATACCTTTTTTTATAAGGGTTTCGCTAATTGTTTTATATGCCAATTCAGGATTATTATTGTCGCCACTTAAATGGCATAGCCAAATATTACGAAACTGAGACGAGAAATTGTTTGCTAAGAAGTCGGCAGTCTGACGATTGCTTAAGTGACCTGTGCCGCATGTAATTCTTTGCTTCAGGTGAGCCGGATAACTTCCGTTTTTTAGCAAATCTTCATCGTAATTGCTTTCGATTATCAGATGATTTGCTTTGCCCATATAGTGTGCAATCTCATCTGTAATACTCCCCACATCTGTTGCAAGTGTCAATCTTTGACCTCCGAACTCAAAGTAATATCCAACATTATCGGTGCTGTCGTGAGGAACCTCAAAAGGAGTGATATGAAAATCTTCAATTTTAAATGTCTTGCCTTTTTCTATGAGTTTTGATGATCCATTTAGGTTTTGATGAATCATGGGATTGTTTCTGATTGCCCTATGAACTTGGTGAGTTGCATAAACCGGGATATGCATTTTTGCCCCTAGTTGTCCAACAGATTTTATATGGTCATAATGATCGTGAGTAATTAATATTGCCATAATTGAAGATAATTCTACTCCATGTTCGGCAAGACGCTTTTTTATTACACGAGGTCCAAGCCCCACATCAATTAAAATACCATAATAAGAGTTTCCTAGATAGTAGCAGTTACCACAGCTGCCACTGCTAAGACTAAAGAATGAAAATCGTTCGGACTGAAAAAGTTTGTACTGCATAATTGACACAAAGATAGCAAGTTTTTGAGAAATGATAGATATTTATATCCTTAGTGCTGATAATGTTTCTATAGTAAGATTATATCTTGTAATCATATCCTCAACTACTTGTGCGGCAGAAGTAATTTGTTTTATATCAGAGGCTATTTGGCCAATCTCTAATTCTCCGTCTTTAAGATCACCTTCAAATATTCCTTTTTTAGAACGACCGCGACCCAATAATTCGCGCAACTCTTCTGCAGTTGAGCCTTTATCTTCTAACTCCTTTACTTGTTGGTAAAATTCGTTTTTGATAAGTCTCACAGGTGTTACTTTTTTAAGTGAGACTGTTGTATCTCCTTCGTTAAGTGTTATACATTTTTGTTTGAATTCATCACTAGCAGAACTTTCTTCGGTAAGTGCAAATCGTGTGCCCACCTGTACTCCTTCGGCTCCCAATGCAAACACAGCAGCCATTGATTCACCAGATGATATGCCACCAGCAGCAATTAGAGGAATGTCAACTGCTTTTCTTACTTGAGGAATGAGTGTTAGGGTTGTTGTTTCTTCGCGACCATTATGTCCGCCTGCCTCAAAGCCTTCTGCTACAATTGCATCTACACCTGCTTCAACCGATTTTAGTGCGAATTTTGAGCTTGAAACAACATGTACAACTATTATTCCTGCTTCCTTTAACTTAGTTGTCCAAGTTTTAGGATTTCCTGCTGAGGTAAAAACAATTGGCACTTTTTCTTCCATTATTATACCCATAATTTCTTCTATTTGAGGGTACATAAGTGGTACATTAACACCAAATGGTTTATTTGTTGCTGATTTGCATTTCTTTATATGTTCGAGTAGTGTGTTTGGATGCATTGATCCTGCACCAATTAATCCTAACCCTCCGGCATTGCTTACTGCAGATGCAAGCTTCCAGCCACTGCACCATACCATACCAGCTTGTATAATGGGGTATTTGATCCCAAAAAGGGAGCATATTCTGTTCTGTATCATTTTATAATAATTATAGATTTTATCTAAGTTCTAAATTCTGAATCTGATTTAATTACTCACTTAAGATTAGAATTATTGTGTGCAAAGATAACATTATATCCATTTTAATGTATCACTTATTTTAAATTGAATTTTTTTAGTAGCTTTGTATAAACAACTATAAAAGTATCATTAATTATATGAATGTTCTAATTCTCGGATCGGGTGGTCGTGAACATGCGATGGCGTGGAAAATTCGCAATAGTAGCTATTTGAATAATCTATATATAGCCCCTGGAAATGCAGGTACTGCGTTGTTGGGGACTAATGTGCCAATTGATGTGGCAGATTTTAACTCGTTGAAAAACTACTCACTTAAACATGATATTGATATGATTGTTGTGGGGCCAGAGGTTCCACTTGTTGAAGGGATATACGATTTTTTTCGTGATGATGAGGATATTTGTCATATTGCAGTTATAGGGCCTTCAAAAGAGGGAGCCCAGCTTGAAGGCAGTAAGGACTTTGCAAAAAATTTTATGAACCGTCACGGTATTCCAACAGCTCAATTTAAGACTGTTACACTTAATAATATTGATGAGGGTAATGATTTTCTAGATAGCTTAACAGCCCCATATGTATTAAAGGCAGATGGTCTTGCTGCTGGTAAAGGTGTGCTTATTATTGACGACATTAACTATGCCAAGCAGATGCTTGCAGAAATGCTAAACGGTAAGTTTGGTAATGCAAGTAAAAGTGTAGTTATTGAGGAGTTTCTTAAAGGTATTGAGTGCTCTGTTTTTGTTTTAACCGATGGTACTTCGTATAAAATTTTACCTGTAGCCAAAGATTATAAACGAATTGGCGAAGGTGATACAGGGCTAAATACGGGCGGTATGGGAGCTGTTTCTCCAGTTGCGTTTGCAGATGAGGCTTTTATGGAGAAAGTAAGATCACGTATTGTAGAGCCTACTGTTGAAGGATTAAAAAAAGAGAATATTGATTATAAAGGATTTATCTTTTTGGGATTAATAAATGTTGAAGGCGAACCTAAAGTTATTGAGTATAACGTTAGAATGGGTGATCCGGAGAGCGAAGTTGTAATTCCTCTTATAAAGTCAGATCTACTCGAACTCTTTATTGGTGTTACAACTGAGACCCTCGACCAAAGAGCTCTTGCAGTTGATAGCAGATATGCGGTTACGGTAATGATGGTTTCTGGTGGATATCCTGATGATTATCAAAAAGCTAAAACAATTGAAGGCTTAGATACTGTTTTGGATAGTAATATCTTTCATGCTGGCACTACTCTGGTTGATGGAAAAGTTATTACAGCAGGGGGGCGTGTATTATCTGTAACATCATTTGGAACAAGCATGAATGAAGCATTGCAAACTTCATATAAAAATATTAATAAGATAAACTTCGAAAATAGCTATTATAGAAAGGATATCGGCTTCGATCTATAACCAAAAACAAAAGAGTAATACATGCATTATGTAGTTAAAACCTTTCGCTCTAATATAGTGGAAGGTCGGTTTACTTCCCTCATCGTATCTGTTGTTGTTATAGGGATGAGGATAATGATGTTTGTGAATGATGGACTGCCAGATTTGTCGATTAAAAGTGACAATTTTTTATGGCAATATATTTCTCAGTTTTTCTCAAAGCCAGAGATATCACTTGCAGCATCAACTTTATCTGTTTTCATAATTGCATGGCTAATTTCATCTCTTAATAATCGATTTGGGTTATTAAGATCACGATCAAATTTGCCGTTTATATTTCCTATCTTCTTTTTAAGTTTACACCCCTATTTTTTACTAATGACAGGTGAATATATTGCAATAATATTTATACTTCTGTCTTTTTTTCCTTTACTTGAATCATATCAAAAGCCCGACTCATATTTATACTCATTTCGATCATCTGTTTTAATTGCAACTGCATCTCTGTTTCAAATATTTGCTATTATTCTTATACCTCTGTTATGGAGAGGAGAGAGATCGATGAGGGGGCCACAAATACGTTCTCTTCTCTCATCACTTTTTGGGGTGGTATTAGTATATGTATCGGTCTTCTCATATTATTTTATCTTTGACGATACCATCAGTTTTACACAGCCATTTAATATATTTATCAATATTTCTATAAACGAAATACCACGGTTCACTATCTTCGAATGGGTGATAGGAGCATTTATATTGATGGTTTTTGTATTGAATATGATATTTTCGGTAAATACATATGGTAGAGACAAAGTTCTGACTCTTAATTTCATGCAGTTTATTGTGTTTCTCCAAATATTTCTCTTGCTACTTCAAGTGGTTTATTGGGGGATATCTCTTTTCTTTCTTACCCTTTCTATTACACTTATCTCATATCTATCGGCATATTTCTATACTAAAAACAATTCAAGAAATCATCTATATCTAGTTTATTTTATGATTCTAATTATGATTGTGATATATTTATCTCATAATATTGCTATTCTGGATATAGTATCTTGATCTTATAAGTTTATTTAGCAGTAGTCTGTAAAAAGCTCGCTGGCATGTTTTGTTATTAAACAATATCCTCTTTTTTTATGTTTATATATTACATCAACTGGTTTTCAGTCTGATACTATTTTGCTCTAATAATGATAAGATTAAAAAAAAGAAAAATCATGAGAAAGATTGCCCAACAGGGACTATTACTATTTACACTTATGTTGCTCCTTCAGGGTTGTGGTGCTTCGCGGAGCGCAGCAGAAAAAGAACAAATAGCAGCAGAAATTACAAATGCAGTAAATACTTCTGATTTTACCTTCAAGGCAACTTATGCACACCCTACCGGTTTTAGATCCAGATACCTTTCACCCTACTATCAAGTTGATGTCTCTCCTGATACTGTTGATGTTTATCTGCCTTATTTTGGCAGAGCTTATAAGGCTCCAATGAGCCCAAATGAAGGTGGTTACAGATTCACAAGTGTTGATTTTGATTATAAAGTAGAACCGGGTAAAAGAGAAGGGAGTTGGAATGTTTTAATTTCTGTAAATGATCTTGACAGAAGCGTATTATTTAATTTTGATATATGGGAAAACGAGACTTCCCGCCTTAGTATAATAGATACCGATAGGCAAGGAATCTCGTTTCAGGGAAATATTGTAACAAACAAAAGTGAATAGAGTAGTTATATAGCCACTATTGTAGTTTTTGTTTTATGCTTTCGGGCAAATAGAACGTATCGTTTTTATCGATATACACAACAACTGAACCGATATCGAAGTTCTTACCGTTTAGCTTTCCTACGGATGAGAATGCTTTAACTTCAAGATTGTTTTTCCCATTTCTTACTTTGAAAACTGGAAATTTAGAATCACTTTTATCGATTGAGTATTTTAAGCCATCAAATAGCTCACTGTGTTTTACAAATAACTTATCGGATAGCTCCTGCAGAGAAGTTTCAATTCCCGAAACCTTCTGTAAGTACTTGTTTACATCTTGGTTGCTTATATGACCTTTTGGAACATCACCTAGAGGGTGATATGCTGCCATAATCACTTCCTCGCCGGTGTGGCCACCAGTTGTAAAACCAAAACACATATGTGAATTTAGAATATTTGTTATATTATGAGCAAGATTTCTGCTAGTACCCTTTTTTGTGTAGTCGGTTTCGCGATAATTTTTGGATGACTGAAGCATTTCGAGTTCCTCGTCAGTAATATCGATACCTGTATATTCTCTGAATTCGCTTCTGAAATTTTCAGGCTCTGTATTTATCAATATAGATTCTAGTCCGTTTGCACTTAGCTTAATTCCAGACACTGTTTCAAAAAGATCTTCCATAGATAATTTGTCGTATCCAGGGCAATTATTGGTTCCTATTGTAAACCCACTGTTACCGTGATCAGATAAAATTAATACTGCAGTATTGCCATCATTTATTGCATACTCCATTGCTACGCCTACTGCTTCATCAAAAGCAAGGTATTCATCTATAATAGTAGCGGCATCATTAGCATGTGCCGCCCAATCTATCTGACTTCCCTCAACCATTAAAAAGAAGCCGTTTTCTTTTTTTGATAATAAATCGATTGCCTTTTCAGTCATCTCAGCAATAGAGGGATACTTATCGGGGTTTCTATCGATATTGTATGGTAAAGCTCTATTGGCAAACAGAGCCCATACCTTTCCTTCTCCGTTATAATTTAAGAATTCACTTTTATCATCTTTAATTAATGTAGTACCATTGTTACTAAAATGCTGTTCAATATCATCTGTAATAATACTATTGCCTCCACCAAACATTACATCTAAATTTTGATATGCGATTTGTGGAGCTATTGCATCATAATTTCCGCGAGAGTAGTAGTGTGCCGAGAAGTCTGCAGGTGTAGCGTGTGGAAATTCACATGTAACTACCAATCCAACAGATTTATTTTTCAATATCTTCGAAGCTTCTAAAATAGAAGTTGCAGGTTGAAAAGCACGAGAGGCATCCACCTCAAATATATCGTTATCTGAGACCTCAGGATGTATTGCCACATTTCCCGATTGCTGTAATACCCCGGTTGCATAAGTTGAGCCAGTAGGCGCAGAATCTCCAATAGGAGCATTTGACGAAAATGTGGTTACAGTTCCAGTTATATAGGGGTCGATCATAAGTCCGTCACCCATATTGTTATAGTGTTTAAACCATCTGGCAGCAGAGTAAACACCTATAGACGTGCCATCGGGAATCATTACAATAACATTTTTAACAGGTCTTACCTCTTCCGATTTCACATTTAGCGAAAGCAAAAGAGAGGCAGATATCAATATTGCAAATATGTTAAGCTTTTTCATAAGATTTTAAATGTTTATATTTTCAACGACAAAGTTACAAAATAACAAACTACTATTGCTTATTGTTTTATGGTTAATTAAATAGTAACATTTTTCACAATAATGAAATGCCTAATTTTCATTATATTTGTATTTCAGTAATAATAGATATATAACAGAAAGAATAAAATGAGTAAAGAAAAACCTCTGATACTTATAACAAACGATGATGGATATCAGGCAAAAGGAATAAAAGAACTTACCGAAGCTATGAAAGGACTGGGAGAGATAATTGTATTTGCTCCAGATTCTCATCAATCAGGTATGTCAAGCGCAATAACAACTTCTTACCCAATACGTGCCAGAGTTTATCATCAAGAAGAAGATCTCACTGCATACATGTGCAGCGGAACACCAGTAGATTGCGTGAAACTTGCTCTAAATATGTTTGTAGACCGTAAGCCCGATCTTGTTGTTTCGGGAATTAATCATGGCTCAAACGCAGGGATAAGTGTGCTATACTCTGGCACTGTGGCTGCTGCTATAGAAGGATGTGTTTTTGAAGTTCCTTCTTTAGCATTTTCTTTATGCGACTTTACACCCAATGCCGATTTTACTGCTACAAAAGATGTGGCGAGAAAGTTAGCCGAGAAAGTGTTAAAAGAGGGACTGCCAAAAGGGGTTTGCTTAAATGTAAATGTTCCGGTTGGCGAAGTTAAGGGTGTTAGAATAACAACTCAAACTCAGGGTAAATGGGTAAATGAATATCATCGCTCAAAAGATGGAGTTAATAGAGATGTGTTTTGGATGACCGGTAATTTTGAAAATTGGGAAACCGAAAATGATAGAAATGATGAGTGGGCATTAGCAAATGGATACGCAGCAGCTGTTCCGGTTAAAATAGATATGACAGCTTATGATTTGATTTCTGAATTTAGAGAGTGGGAATTGTGACACGGCTTTTTTTTTATAGTTTCATAAATAATGCGATAATATGTAATTAAATTAAATGAATAGATATGAAGTATTATATTGTTGCAGGTGAAGCTTCGGGTGATTTGCATGCATCCAATTTGATGAAGTCTCTGAAGAGACTAGATATAAATGCCGAATTCCGTTTTTTTGGTGGTGATTTAATGAAGTCGGTTGGTGGTACTCTAGTAAAACATTACCGTGAGCTTGCATTTATGGGTATTATCCCTGTAATTCTCAATTCACGCACAATTCTTAAAAATCTCTCACTTTGCAAAAAAGACATAGAACAGTATAATCCAGATGTAGTTATCTTAGTTGATTATCCCGGTTTTAATCTTAATATTGCTAAGTATGTAAAAACTAATCTCAAAACCCCTGTTCATTATTATATATCGCCCAAAGTATGGGCTTGGAAAGAGTATAGAGTGAAATCATTTAAAAAATATGTAGATGAAATGCTTTGTATTCTTCCTTTTGAAGTGGATTTCTTTAAGAAACATAATTACCAAGTACATTATGTAGGGAATCCCACTGTAGATGCTATTGAAGCTAGAGATTATAAAGAGGAATCTTTTGATAGTTTTGTAAAGTCCAATAATCTACCCCACAAACCAATTATTGCATTATTAGCAGGAAGCCGTAAACAGGAGATAAAAGGCAATTTAAATACAATGATGGAGGCCGTTAAAGGCTACTCAGAAGGTTATCAGTTTATTGTTGCAGGTGCACCTGGTATTGATGACAATTTCTATAAAGAGAATATTGTATCAAAGGGCGAGGTTACTGTACTAACAGGGCAAACATATCGTATATTGGCACAGTCGGATGCAGCACTAGTAACATCAGGTACTGCCACTCTTGAAACTGCACTTCTAAATGTACCTCAGGTTGTGTGCTACAGGATGCCAGTTCCTAAACTTTCACAATGGGCGTTCAGGAATATTTTGCATATTCCTTATATTTCACTTGTTAACCTAATATGTAATTTTGAGGTTGTTAAGGAACTCTTTGCTGCGTCATTTACTGTTGATAATATACGCACCGAACTAAAGCAGATATTGCATGTACAAAATTATAGACAGAATATGTTGAGCAATTATGATGAGATGCGACAAATACTTGGTAAATCTGGAGCATCTGACAATGCTGCTGAGATCATCTATAAAAAACTACAAAATAATTCATAACAACACTCCTCTAAAAAATGTACGATATAATACTTTATATTCTATCTTTTTTACTTACTTTGTGAGAGAAGGTGTTTTTATTGATTCTTAAATAAAATGAAAAATAATATGAAAGTAGGTATTCTTACTTCAGGTGGAGATGCTCCTGGTATCAATGCAACAATTCGTGGTGTTGGTAAAACAGCAATAAATGCATATGGTATGCAGGTAATAGGAATTCAAAATGGTTTCTCGGGCTTGCTTTACAAGGATATTGTGGAACTAACTGATGCTACTCTTTCAGGAATTCTTAATTTAGGTGGAACAATACTGGGAACTGCACGAGAGAAGGTGTTTCGTAAAATGATAAATTCGCCCGATGAAAAGGATAGAGAAAAAATAAAAGATGCATATAATGAACTTGGGCTAGACTGTTTGGTATGCATAGGAGGAAATGGAACACAGCGAACAACCTCTATGCTTTCTGATTTAGGTCTTAATGTTATAGGTGTACCAAAAACCATCGATAACGACGTATATGGAACAGATATAACCTTCGGCTTTGATACAGCAGTTAATATTGCTACAGATGCTATCGATAAGCTTCACTCTACAGCAAGTTCGCATCGTAGAGTAATGGTTATTGAGCTGATGGGGCATCACGCAGGTTGGATAACACTTTATGCCGGTATGGCAGGTGGCGCAGACATAATTATTCTTCCCGAACTTGGATACAACATGAAGGTTGTTATCGATAAAATTAATAAACGAATGGAAATTGGTAAAGCCTATTCTATAGTTGCAGTTGCCGAAGGAGTTGAACTGCCTACTAAAGAAAGGCCAGCAACATACTTTTCTCGTGAAATTCAAGAACAGACAGGTTATGAAACCCGAGAAACAGTTTTGGGCTATATTCAACGTGGAGGATCACCATCACCAAGTGATAGAATTTTAGGAACCTTGCTAGGAGGTCACGCAGCAAAACTCATTAGCGAAAAGAAATTCGGAAGAATGGTTGCAAAGTTAGGAAACACTATTTCCGATGTGCCTCTGTCGGAGGTTGAGGGTAAACTAAGAGTTGTTTCTCCCGAAACAGATTTGGTTGTTCAAGGTAAACGAATGGGTATTTCTTTTGGGGTATGGTAAAATAACTAGGGGGAGGGGTTTTGCAGTTGCAACACCCCTTTTTTTAACCTAAATTGGTATCGGTATCTGTAGTATCCTGTTTTGATGAGTCTATTAGG
>CAZSBA010000030.1:0-10706 GCA_964605035.1 uncultured Proteiniphilum sp.
AATAATAGAGGAAATGGATGCCGTCCGCCCTTATTTAAAGAGAAGATACGTTATAATCAATAACATTGATTATGAATATTCTGATTATACTTCAGTGCCTGGTTCAGTAGTTGAGTATACTGTCAGAGGTTCGTTAACTCTAGAACGAGTAATTAACACTCAGATTCCTGATGAGGACCAAGCTATAGAATGGTAATTAATTAATTGAAGTACGTAGTAGGCACTTTTTAAATGCTTGCTACGTACTTATTTTTTTATATATAATTCAACTTAATAATGAAGAAAAGATATCTATTATTTATAAGCATGTTTTGCTTTTTTATTATGGCTTCATGCCAGAATAACAGTTCTGACAATGTTGTAATTAAAACTGATATTACTACAGATCTCAGAGCGCCATCGTATCCATTGGTAACAATAGACCCATATTTTAATGCATGGTCTAATACTAATAACCTTTATGATGATCAAGTACGTCATTGGACAGAAAAAGAATTTCCTCTGCTAGGAGCGTTACGTGTTGATGGAGAGGTTTATAGATTTATGGGTGAAGAGCAATTGCCGTTAAAATCAGTTTTACCAACTGTTCACGAAGAAAAGTGGGAAGGTAAATATACTTTTCAACAGCCGGCAGGTGAGGGATGGAAAAAAATAGATTTTAACGATAGCTCATGGGAAACAGGTCTTTCTGCTTTCGGGACACGCAACGAACCAAATTTATCTACATTATGGGATACAAAAGATATCTGGATACGAAGAGTTTTTTCTTTAGAAGAAGATTTGTCGGGCAGAGATATTTATCTTCATTATTCACATGATGATATTTTTGAACTTTATATAAATGGAGTACAGGTTGTGGGAACTGATTATTCTTGGAACTATAATGTTCAGCAGCCACTCTCAGAAGACATAAAAGCATTGCTTAAAAAGGGAGATAATATTATAACTGCTCATTGCCACAATAGAACCGGTGGTGCGTATGTCGATTTTGGTCTTTATGAAAATGAGCCTGAAAAAGCAGCATTAACCAATACTGCTATCCAAAAATCGGTAACTGTTCTACCAACACAAACTTTATATACTTTTGACTGCGGCCCGGTAGAATTAGATTTGATTTTTACATCACCACTTCTTTTAGATGATTTAGATTTGATGTCGCGCCCTATTAGTTATATATCATATCAAGTTAGATCGAAAGATGAAGCAGCACATGATGTTCAAATATACTTTGAAGCGACACCACAGTGGGCAGTACACGATAAAAGTCAGCCAGTTAATTATGAAGTTATTGAGAGAGATGGTTTGAAATTCCTCAAAACAGGCACAATTGAACAACCAATTCTTGAAAAAAGAGGAGATGATGTTAGGATAGATTGGGGATATTTTTATTTAGCAGGAGTACAAGATCAGGCAACTACACTGAACTTTGGAGACTATTGGGACGTTAAAAAAGAGTTTCAGACTACTGGTTCACTATCTGTTGCTGAGCCAGAATCTCTGTCTGAAAAGATGAATGAGAATATGACAGTTTTGGCATATAGTAAAAATTTAGGATCAATATCAACAGATCATACAACCGGATATATCATGCTTGGATATGATGATATATATTCAATTCAGTACTTTGAGAAAAATCTTAAAGGATATTGGACTAATAATGGTGAAGTAGATATTTATCAAGCTTTTAATATGGCTGTTGATGATTACTCATCTATTATGAAGAGATGTGATGAGTTTAACAGTAGCCTTATGGAAGATGCAACAAATGCCGGAGGAAAAAAGTATGCAGAGCTTAGTGCATTAGTATACAGACAAGCTGTAGCAGCACATAAACTTGTAGTTGATGAAAATGGAACACTCCTATTTTTATCTAAAGAAAATAATAGTAATGGGTCAATAGGTACAGTTGACATTACATACCCATCATCTCCACTATTTCTGATCTATAATCCAGATTTAGTAAAGGGAATGCAAAATCCAATATTTTACTACAGTGAAAGTGGTAAGTGGACAAAACCTTTTGCTGCGCATGACGTAGGTACTTATCCACTAGCAAATGGACAAACATATGGTGGTGATATGCCAGTAGAGGAATCGGGAAACATGCTTATATTGACAGCTGCAATTGCACAAATTGAAGGAAATGCAGACTATGCTGCTAAGCATTGGGATGTTCTTACAACATGGACAGATTATTTGGTTAAGGAGGGTCTTGATCCAGACAACCAGCTTAATACAGATGATTTTGCTGGACATTCAGCTCATAATGCAAACCTATCTATAAAGGCAATTATGGGTATAGCTTCTTATAGTAAGCTTGCAGAGATGCAGGGTAAGACGGATGTTGCTAACGAATATATGCAAATTGCAAAAAATATGGCAGTAGAGTGGGAAAAAATGGCAAATGATGGAGATCATTATAAGTTGACATTCGATCGGTCAGGAACATGGAGTCAGAAATATAATATTGTTTGGGATAAATTGCTAGGATTTAATATCTTTGATCCAGAAATAGTTGTGAAAGAGATGGCTTATTATAGAACCAAACAAAATGAGTATGGATTGCCACTTGACAGCAGAGCTACATACACTAAAACTGACTGGGTTATGTGGACAGCAACATTAACAGGTGATCAGGATGATTTTGAAGCTCTTGCGGATTTGGTTTATAAATATGCCAATGAGACTAGCTCTCGAGTTCCTATAAGCGACTGGCACGATACTGTTACAGCAGAACGAATGAATTTTAAAGCACGATCTGTTGTTGGTGGTTACTTTATGAAACTCTTGGAATATGAGATAAACAAGTAATTCATTCACTTAATACTTTAATTTATGGATAGTAAAAAAGAGGTAAACAGGCAGTCACGACGCAAAGCTCTAATGACATTTGGTGCTATTGCAGGGACATCTACATTAGGAGTTCTTGGAAATAATAAGTTCACTAATAGTGAAGAACAGAATGTTTCAGTAACTGAAAGTTTACCTCTTTTTTCTATTAGAAACTCTAAATCTGGGCAACTCACAACTTTTGATATTGATTCGAAACAAAAGGCCTTTCCAATACAACCGGGTGAGAGAAGAATACTTGCTCAACATGACACACCAGGTATTATAACACGCCTATGGATGACTATTTCGGGTTGGTTCTGGGAAAACTGGGATCTTAGAGAAGAAAAATGGCCTGATCCTACTATCCTAAAGAAATTGATTTTCAGGATTTATTGGGATGATAATGATTTTCCATCCATCGAAGCACCTATCGGAGACTTTTTTGGGATTGGACATTGTGAATTTAAGCATTATGTTTCTAAATACCTTGGAATGTCAAGCGGAGGCTTTTACTGCTATATGCCAATGCCTTTTAATAAAGTTAAAATTGAGGTTGAAAATTTGCACGATAAGTCAGTACCTCACGTATTTCTGAACGCTAATTATACTTCATATGATGTTTTACCAGATGATGCTGGACGATTGCATTGTTTGTACAATGCCGGAACAAATGCCGGTTCAGAACCTCAATATGTTATGAAAACAAAAGGGAAGGGTCATTTTATTGGGTGTTGTTTGTCGATGCAAAGTTGGCTACCCAATTATTTAGGCTATCTGGAAGCTCCGGAATATATTTATATTGATGATAATTTAGAACAAAAAACACCTGCAATTGTGGGTACTGGATTAGAGGATTATTTTAATGGAGGCTGGTATTTCAGAGATGGTGAATTCAATGCACCACTGCATGGTGTACCTTTAAAAGATGCACTGCGATCTATGATATCTATGTATCGATTTCATGAAAATGATGTTATATGCTTTGATGAAAGTTTCGTGATGATGTTTCAATCCCCGAGAACACCTGAACATACTCGTGAATTTAAATTTTCGTCAACTGCTTACTGGTACCAGCAAAAAGCTTCAGAGTTGTTGTTTAAATTACCGGCCAAAGATAAACTAGTTGATTGGTATAGAGTACGTGATACTGATCATCAGTCCATTCCTTAATTAAAAAGTAATAATTAAAAACCTGAGAATTAATATTAACATAGGTAATAATTAATTTAAAACTATTGAATATGAAAAAGTTTATACCTGTTTTATCGATTTTTCTGTTGGTTAATCTATTTTTTTATTCTTGCAAACAGTCAGGAAATCAACATGATGTTGAAGAAAAGGAAATTAGGGAAGTTTGGACTACCGAGCAGGCAAATGATTGGTATAGCAAATTGGAATGGCAAAGAGGTGCAAATTTTATTCCAAGTACAGCCATTAATCAATTAGAGATGTGGCAAGCAGAAACATTTGATCCAGAAACTATAGACAGAGAACTGGGATATGCAGAAAACATTGGTTTAAACTCGATGCGTGTATATCTGCATCATTTAGCATGGCAAACTGATTCAATCGGTTTTAAAAGCAGAATGAGAGACTACCTTGATATAGCAGAAAAGCACGGTATTTCTACTCTTTTTGTTTTCTTTGATGATTGTTGGAACCCAACATACAAAGCAGGTGTTCAGCCCGAACCGAAACCTGGAACTCATAATTCTGGATGGTTGCAAGATCCGGGTGAATATATTCACTCTAATCCGGAGATGATTGATGATCTTGAAAAATATGTAAAGGATATACTTACTACATTTGCAAGTGATAAAAGAATTATTTTGTGGGATTTATATAACGAGCCTGGTAATTCGGGTTATGGAAACAAAAGTATGCCTTTACTTGAGAACGTGTTTAAATGGGGTAGAGAGATTAATCCATCGCAACCATTATCTGTTGGTATATGGAACTGGGGGTTAGAAGAACTATCAGATTTTCAGTTAAATAACTCTGATGTTATTACATATCACAACTATGGAGATCCTACAAATCATCAGTGGTACATTGATACACTACGCTCCTTGACAGATAAACCTTTAATCTGTACAGAATATATGGCACGTTCTAGAAATAGTACTTTTCAAAATACAATGCCAATACTTAAAAATGAAAATGTTGGTGCGTATAATTGGGGTTTAGTGGCAGGAAAGACAAATACAATTTATGCATGGGATACACCTATTGCAGATGGGTCAGAGCCAGAACTTTGGTTTCACGATATATTCCGCAAAGATGGAACACCATACAAACAAGAGGAGGTTGATGTAATAAAAGAATTAACCGGAGTCTCTGATTAATTATTTATATTTGAACTATCTTTTTTTTCTGAGTTAATGTTTAAACAAAAACATTGTTTTATTTTATTACTTTTTATCATCTTTACGATAAAAGGTATATCTGTATTGGCCAATGAGGATTATTCATTTAAGAATTATAATTCAGATAATGGCTTATCTCAAAATACTGTTTGGTCAATATTTCAAGATAATCTTGGTTTCATGTGGTTCGGAACCAAAGATGGGTTAAACAGATTTGATGGTTCAACTTTTAAAGTTTTCAAGTTCTCCACAGATAGCGATCTTAGAGACAATGTTTTTCATAGAATATTGCAGGATAAAAATGAAGATATTTGGGTTGCTACAGAAGAAGGAGTTTATGTATACAACATTTATCAGGAGCAATTTCGCCGTTTTAATAAACACACCATTAATAACGATTCTGTACATGGTGTCGTTACAGAGATGATTGCAGATGAAGAAGGTGATATTTGGATGTCGGTAGAAGGGAAAGGCATATTTCATTACAGTATCGAAGATGATGATTTAATGTTTTATTCAATACCTATTGTTGAAGATGGAATGAAAAAAGTAAGCCTTTGCTCTGATAACAGCCGGGGTGTTTGGGCATTCCCATACTCATCTCCAATTATACATATAAACAAAGTTACGAAAGAGGTATCTGAATTCAATCTTTTTGATGATGAGGAATTGCTTTTTCATACAGGAGAGATACATGGAGTCTTTTCAGATCAGAATAATTTACTATTATTAAGTACATCGCAAAAAGGTTTAATTTCAATAAACACTATAAATAGAACCCACAAAATACTTTTAGAAAAAGATTCATATGGAGAACCTATTTTTGTTAGAACAATTGAAAAAATAGATCCAAACACTTTATGGATAGGGAGTGAAACTGGAATCTATATTTATAATAGAGAGACTGGGGATGTGAGAAATATCCGACACAATCCAAATATTCCAACATCTCTTTCTGATAATGCTATATACTCCATCTTTAAAGATAAAGATGGTGGTATTTGGGTTGGCACTTACTTTGGAGGTGTTGATTATTACTCAGACTTAAATAATAAATTTGAGTTGTTTTTCCCTATCATAAATAAACCAGGTTTAAGTGGAAAAAGAGTAAGAGAAATATGTAGAGCACAAGATGGTAATATATGGATTGGAACTGAGGACGGTGGATTAAACCTGTTTGATCCGAAGGAGAAAGTTTTTTTACCACTTCCAATACCTCTTAAAACACTTTATACTAATATTCATGCACTACTTCAGGATGGTGATAATTTCTGGATTTCAACATATTCGAAAGGATTGAATAGGTATAATTTTAAGACAGGAGAGCTGGTTACTTATACACATAATGACCACCAAAATTCAATAAGTCAGACAAGTACATTTGCTTTATGTAAAGATAGACAAGGTCTTTTATGGGTTGGTACTTTATCAGGTGTGGATTTGTATGATGATGAAAGAGATCAGTTTATAAAAGTTGAGGAATTGATAGGTATGTCTATACTCGATATTTTTGAAGATAGCAATGGCTTTATATGGATTTCGACGTATCAGGATGGGCTATTCAGATATAATCCTGCAACTAAAGAATGGAAAGTGTTCACATATGATGCGTCAGATAATACTTCACTTCCTTATTACAAACCCACCTCAATGTACGAAGACAGTAAGCGTAGATTGTGGGTAACTACACAAGGGGGGGGATTTGGACTTTTTGACCCTATAAACGAAAAGTTTACTCGGTATAATAGCAGTAAAGGATTGCCAAATGATGTAGTATATCAGATAGTTGAAGATGATGAAGGTTTTTTATGGTTGTCTACCAATCAAGGACTAGTAAAATTTGATGCTGAAAATGAATTATTCATAAATTTCACAGTAGAGAACGGTTTAAAAACAAATCAATTCAACTATAAGTCAAGCTATAAAGATGCTGAAGGAAATATTTATTTTGGTTCAATTGACGGATTCATTAGATTTAATCCATCCTTGTTAAATACAGCTGAGACAAACAATGAAGTCATATTTACAGAACTTCTTATTAACAATATATTAGTAAATCCATCTGATAATAAATCTCCATTAGACAAAAGTATAATGGTAACTGATGAGATTAAGCTTCCTTATTATCAGAACTCGGTAAGTTTGAAATTCTCTTTACTAGACTATACCCTTTTATACAAAAACAGAATTTTTTATAAATTAGAAGGTTTTGATGACAATTGGATTAAAACTGCAGATAATCAATCTATCATATACTCAAATCTAAACCCTGGAAAGTATAAACTTATACTTGGAAGTTTAGAGCAAGGTAGTATTGATACAATTAGGCCGTTAAAAACATTATCGATAATTATACGTCCCCCATTTTGGTTAAATATATGGGCATATCTAATATATTTTATTCTAATATCTTTTGGACTATTACTTTTATACAGATTATTGAATATACGTAATAAAATGAAGCGTCAGGAAGGTATGAGAATATTTGAACAAGAAAAAGAAAGAGAATTATATAAGTCAAAAATAAATTTCTTTACAAATGTTGCTCATGAGATTAGGACTCCACTTACTTTAATAAAAGCTCCACTAGACCACATACTTAAATCTGAGGCGATACCAGAAAATATAAATGAAAATCTGCTCATAATGCGTAAAAACACAAGTAGATTGTTAGATTTGACAAACCAATTACTTGATTTTCGTAAGACAGAATCTGATTCATTTATTTTAAATGTTGAGCCTCAGAATGTAACTAAACTTATAAAGGACTATCATTTAAGATTTACTCCGTTTGCAAAACAAAAAGGAATTCAATTTGATTTACATCTACCAGAACATGATTTATATGCACAAGTTGATAGGGATGCTTTTAAAAAGATATTGACTAATCTTTTAAGCAACGGAATTAAGTATTGCGATAACTTCATAAAAGTTTCTGCTTATATTAGTGGAGAAAGTGAGAGAACATTACATTTAATAACAGAGAATGATGGTGAATTAATCCCTAAAGAGTACAAAGAGGAAATATTTAAACCATTTGTGCAGTTTAATAGTAACGAAGATAAAAGTGGAAGCGGAACAGGGATAGGTTTGGCGTTAGCTCGTACACTGGCAGAGTTGCATAATGGATCTATACATCTCGAAAATGACACTTTATTAAATAAATTTCATTTAATTCTTCCCGTTGGAGATGTAAAAGAATCTATTGATCAAATAGAAGAGATAGCTGTAAATGAAACTAGTAACGATATAAACTTGATTGAATCTAAGAATGAAGCTACAGTTTTGTTAGTTGATGATGATATTGAACTATTACAGTTTGAAGCAAAATTTCTCTCTGAATATTACAATGTTCATACTGCCAAGAATGGTAGAGAGGCTCTTAATGTTTTAAAGAGAACAAATATAAATATAGTAGTGTCTGATGTAATGATGCCCGAAATGGATGGTTTTGAGTTAACTGAGAAAGTAAAATCTAATATCGAGTTCAGTCATATACCAGTAATTTTACTCACTGCAAAAGTTAATGCTCAGTCGAAAGTTCAAGGATATGAGCTGGGTGCTGATGCATATTTAGACAAACCATTTTCTATAGATGTTTTATTAGCAAGGATAGAAAATCTTCTTCAGAGTAGAGAGATACTACGGGAATCATTTTTAAAAAACCCTTTTATTGGAGCCTCAACGGTGGCTTTAACAAAGTCAGATGAAGAATTTATTACTAAGTTAAACAACTTAATTCAAGAAAATATATCTGAATCTGAATTTAACGTCGAAAGCATGGCTGAACACTTTAACATGAGTAGAGCGAGTTTTTATAGAAAGGTTAAGGGGGTTTTGAATTTAACCCCAAACGAATACATAAGAGTAAAAAGGTTAAAGCATGCAGCAGAAATTCTTAGAGATGAAGATATCAAAGTAAATGAAGTTAGTTATATGGTTGGTTTTAATTCGCCATCATATTTTGCTAAATGCTTTCAGCAACAATTTGGTATACTTCCTAAGGAATTTCAAGAACAAAAGTGATTTTGAGATTAAATTCTTATTTTTTGACTAGTTTGTTAGCATAAGTAATAAGAATATAGTCTATTTTCGCAAACTGAAGCACAAATAAAGAATTCTAAAATTAATTTTTATGAGAACAATTTCGACAATTTTATTTACTTTGTTTTTAACTTTTAGCCTTTCGGCACAATGGCAGCCGGCAGGTGATAAGATTAAAACAAAATGGGCATCAGAAATTGATGTTAACAATGTATTACCAGAGTATCCTCGTCCTATAATGGAAAGAGGAGAGTGGCAAAATCTAAATGGCCTATGGGATTATGCTATCCTACCAGTGGGTCAGATTCCTTCGAATTACGACGGGCAGATTCTTGTGCCATTTGCTATTGAATCTAGTCTTTCTGGAGTTCAAAAACGAGTGGGTAAGGATAATGAACTTTGGTATCAGCGTGAATTTACTGTACCTTCAAAATGGAGAAACAGTAAAGTGCTTCTTCATTTTGGAGCAGTTGATTGGAGAGCTGATGTTTGGGTAAACGATGTAAAAGTTGGACGCCATCAAGGTGGTTATACTCCTTTCTCATTTGATGTTACTGCTGCTCTTGTTAATGGAACCAATACAGTAAAAGTAAAGGTGTGGGATCCAACTGATGAAGGGTTTCAACCTCGTGGTAAGCAGGTAAACAGACCTGAAGGTATATGGTATACACCAGTGACAGGGATATGGCAAACAGTATGGTTGGAGCCGGTACCTGAAACTTATATAAAGGACCTTAGGGTAACTCCTGATGTTGATAAAAATAGCCTAATGGTTGATGCAATTACTAATTTGCAATCTGCTTCTACAAGAGTTGAGGTTAAAGTAAAAGATGGTAATAATGTTGTAGCTACTGGAAAATCTATTAATAATCAACAGGTAGAAATTTCAATGCCACAAAATGTGAAACTGTGGTCTCCTGATAATCCACATTTGTATGACCTTGAAGTTGTTGTTTTTGAAGGAAACAAACAAGTTGATAAGGTTGATAGCTATACTGCAATGAGAAAATACTCAATGAAGCGTGATGATAAAGGAATAGTACGTCTTCAATTGAATAATAAAGATCTTTTTCAATTTGGTCCATTAGATCAAGGTTGGTGGCCTGATGGTTTATACACTGCTCCTTCTGATGAAGCATTAGAATATGATGTAATTAAAACAAAGGATTTAGGCTTTAATATGATACGTAAACACGTAAAGGTTGAACCTGCACGTTGGTATACACATTGTGACCGCCATGGTATTATTGTTTGGCAAGATATGCCTAATGGTGATAGAGGACCAGGATGGCAAATGCACAACTACTACAATGGTAATGAAGCTGTTCGTTCTGCTGAGTCAGAAGCTAATTTCCGTCAGGAATGGAAAGAAATAATGGATTTCCTTTATTCATATCCTTCAGTTGGAGTTTGGGTGCCATTTAATGAAGCTTGGGGTCAGTTTAAGACTGCTGAAATAACAGA
>CAZSBA010000030.1:10806-26651 GCA_964605035.1 uncultured Proteiniphilum sp.
TACGACCGTAAACTTGTTAAAGTTGATGAAGAGCGTGTGAGAAAAGTTAACCAAGAGATATGCAACATCTTAGGCAACTAATATTTATATCTTTTTTTCTGATTACAGTTTTATCTTGTAATAACAAAGAAACTCAAGCAGAAAAAGATTATTTTATAAAATGGGATAATAGCTCTCTCGTCTGCATAGCAGAAGGGGGAGCTTATCCTCGTTTAATAAAACTTAGTAATGGTAAATTACTAACTGTTTATGAGAATGGTACAGGTAATGTAGTTGTTAAAAAGAGTAGTGATAAAGGTAGTAGTTGGACCGAAGAGTTTGTATCATTTGAAGCTTTTGAATATACTAATCCTGAAACAGATGAAGCTACCAGAGTAAACATTGCGAATCCCGAAGTTATTCAATTATCTAATGGTGATATACTGCTTGCAGTGAATCTGCGTCCACGTGTTGAGGGTATTTATCCCTATTCCATAGCTATAAAAAGGAGTAGTGATGAAGGTTCTACATGGACTGATTCAAAAATTTTATATAAAGCAGATACCTATTTTAAAAATGGCTGTTGGGAACCTTCATTTTTAGTTTTACCCGATGAAACAATACATATATATTTTGCTAATGAGAATCCTTATCGCCACTCAGATGAGCAGGAAATCTCATGCATAATTTCAAAAGATAATGGTTATAGTTGGAGTACTGAACCTAAAACTGTTAGTTTCAGAGAAGGACATAGAGATGGAATGCCTGTAGCAGTACATGATGGTGAAATGATTTATTTGGTGATTGAGGATAATGTTTCCGGGAAGTTTAAGCCTTGGATAGTTAATGAGTCTATAAACATAGAGTGGAAAGATGCAGTATTAGGAAACTCCCCTAAACGAACTTCCGCTCTTAAAAACAATCTGCCTGATACTGTATATGCCGGAGCGCCCTATATTATTAGAACAGAGAGTGGGGTTTATCTCATATCATACCAAACAACAGAGAACAGAACTTCTGAATGGGAGCATTCTACAATGGAGGTTGTAATTAGCGATAAACCTTTAAACTTTAGAAATGCAAGCAGGCCGTTTGATATTCCTTTAAACAAAGAAGCAAAATGGAATTCAATAGCTGATATTGGAGACAATAATGTTGCAGCATTAGCATCAACAAATTTCAATTCAGATCGAATAGGTGTTTGGATGATTAAAGGAGAAATTGTAAATCAATAAATAGTATAAGTTTATGAAAATAATAACGATTAACTTTGTTCTGATATCACTATTTCTCATGAGTTGCAAAGCACGTGAGGCTGCAATAGTTGAGATTGCGGAGGTAGAAAAGACAAATAACACTGAACAACAAAATACTTACAGAAATCCAGTATTAAATAAAAGTGTGCCAGATCCTACCATTATCAAAGCAGAGAACGGGAGCTTCTATATATATGGAACCGAAGATATCAGGAACACGCCTATATACAAATCTGATGATTTAGTTAACTGGGAGTTTGTTGGTACTGCCTTTACAGATGATACCAGACCAAATTTTGAGCCTAATGGCGGACTTTGGGCACCTGATATTAATTTTATTAATGGTAAGTATGTTTTGTATTACTCAATGTCGGTATGGGGAGGCGAGTGGACGTGCGGCATTGGAGTGGCAACAGCAGATAAACCTGAAGGACCATTTACAGATCATGGTAAACTCTTTAGAAGTAATGAGATTCAAGTTCAAAACTCAATAGATCAGTTTTATATTGAAGAAGGTGGAAAGAAGTATCTCTTCTGGGGTAGTTTTAGAGGGATAAATTATATTGAGCTTTCTGATGATGGATTGTCTGTAAAGGCCGGTGCAGAAAAAAAACAGGTTGCAGGAACCGCATATGAAGGTGTGTATATTCATAAAAGAAACGGATATTATTATATGTTTGCCTCAATTGGTTCATGTTGTGAAGGGCTAAATAGTACATATACTACTGTTGTAGCACGATCTAGAAACCTTTTTGGCCCATATCTTGATAGACAAGGCAGACCTATGATGGATAATAACCATGAAGTAATAATCAGCAGGAATCAAAAATTTGTTGGAACAGGTCATAATTCAGAGATTGTTCAAGACGATAAAGAGCAAGATTGGATATTCTATCATGCCGTTTCAGTTGACAATCCAAAAGGTAGGGTATTGATGATGGATAAAGTTCAATGGAGTAACGACTGGCCCTTTATTGAAGGAGGAAGTCCATCATTAATTGCTGATGAGCCTTTGTTTAATTGAAAATTCATAATAAAAATGGATTTATTTATTACTTTTGCTCTCAGAAAATTAAAATGTCACTATTTAATATCCATAATTGTTTTAAAAAAATAATATAAAATCAAGAACTATGAAATTAAAACTAAGAAATCTTCTGTTACTATCATTAGTCTTTACAGTAGCGGGATGTGTAAATAAACAGAAAGAGGAACAAGTGGTTGAAACTACAAAATCCGGATTAGTAAAAAGTGATTTTCAAACAGTGTTAGATGGTGATTCAACTAATCTATTTGTTTTGAATAACAACAATGGAGTTGAAGTTGCAATTACAAACTATGGTGGTAGAATAGTATCTGTAATGGTTCCAGACAAGGAAGGTAATTTTAAAGATGTGGTATTAGGATTTGACAATATTGAAGACTATACTGCAACTGATAACAACTTTGGAGCTACAATTGGAAGATATGGTAATAGGATTGCACACGGGAAGATAAATATTGATGGAGTAGAGTACGAATTACCACAGAATAATTTTGGGCATACACTTCATGGTGGACCCGAAGGTTTTGACAAGAAAGTGTTTAATGCTGAGCAGCCTGATAATCAAACATTAATACTTACATACCTGTCAGAAGACGGTGAAGCTGGATTCCCTGGAAATTTGGATGTTAAAGTTACAATGTCATTGACCAATGATAATGCAATCGATATTCAATATGAAGCTACAACAGACAAAAAAACTGTTGTTAATTTAACAAATCACTCCTATTTTAATCTTTCTGGAGATGCTAATAATAGCATTTTAAATGATGTGTTGATGATTAATGCTGATTCTTTTACACCTGTTGATGATACTTTTATGACCACAGGAGCGATAGAAACAGTAGATGGAACTCCAATGGATTTTAGAACTGCTACACCAATTGGTGAAAGAATTGATAACTATGAATATGAGCAATTAAAATTTGGTGATGGATACGACCACAACTGGGTACTCAATACTGGAGGAGATATCTCTCAGTTAGCTGCAAAGGTATACTCACCAGCTTCAGGTATACAGCTAGAAGTATATACAGATGAGCCAGGAGTACAAGTTTATACAGGTAATTTCCTTGCAGGAACTGATACTGGTAAGTATGGTGCAGTATATGGCAAGCGAAATGCTATTTGTCTTGAGACTCAAAAATATCCAGATACACCTAACAAAGCTGACTGGCCTTCTGCATTTTTAGAACCAGGAGATACATATACCAGTAGATGTATATATAAATTTACTGTTAAATAATGGTAAAATAAGTAGTGCGGTGATTTTGAACTTATAGATATAAAACTTAATTTTGGAGTTGTAAATATCAATCTTCAAAATTCAGAGTATTGTAAATAAGAAAAGGAATCAAGCATGTTTAGAACCAAACTACATATAATAGCAGGAATAGGCGTATATCTATTTCTGCTATTTTTTACGATCTCTTGTGGTGTAAATAATAATAAGAATCCTGATAACGAAGATCAGGATTATGATGAATCAACATCAGTGTTCAAATATGGAATATGTGTAGATACGCTAGAAGTTAACCACTATACTATTGAGAAGGGCGATCTATTATCTTCAATATTAAATGGATTGGGTTTTGCTGCCAATTATATTGAGCAAATAACAGAAACCATTACTCCACATTATCATCCCTCTAGAATGCAGATAGGAAATACTTACGCAACTATCACCTCTCAAGATACTTTGAGTGATATTAAGTATTTAGTATTTGAGAAAAACAGGACCGATTTTGTTGTAGTTGATCTATCCAACGAAGATTTTAAAGCGTACGAGTCATCTAAGCCGGTTTCACTAAAGAGAGAGTATGTAGAAGGCACCATAACTTCATCATTGTGGAATACATTAGTTAATGCCGGTGCCCCGGTTTTACTTGCACTCAAATTATCAGATATTTTTGCATGGCAAATTGATTTTTTTGATGTGAAGGAAGGCGACTCCTTTAGAATGATGTACGATGTAGCCTATATTGATGATACTACTTATGTTGATATAGCTTCAATTGAAGCTGCAGTATTTACACATCAGGGTAAGAATTACAATGCAATTCCTTTTGAGCAAGATTCAATTAGAGAATACTTCGATGAAGAAGGTAATAGCTTAAGAAAAGCTTTTCTAAAATCGCCTTTAGATTATTATCGTATATCTTCCAAGTTTTCAAATGCACGTTATCATCCAATATTGAAACGTTACAGACCACATCATGGAGTTGACTATGCTGCTCCTACTGGTACACCAGTAAAATCTATTGGAGACGGAGTGGTAATAGAGAGAGCATATCAAAGAAATGGAGCAGGAAACTACCTTAAAGTGAAGCATAATTCAGTATATATAACTACTTATATGCATCTTAGCAGATTTGGAAGTGGTATTGAAAAAGGGACTAGGGTGAAACAGGGACAAGTGATAGGATATGTTGGTTCAACGGGGCTTTCAACGGGTCCTCATCTGGATTTTAGGGTACATAAAAATAATCAACCTGTAAATCCCCTTACAATGGAAGCTCCACCCTCAAACCCTATTAAACCAGATTTAAGAGATAGTTTTATCTTGGTACAGAATCAGGTAATGAATGAATTAGACAGTTTGAGGCAGATAGGTCAACACTATGCTTCAATACCTGATTAAAAGTTTTTGTTTATCGCAATTAAATTAAAAACAAATTCACCATAATCAGTTAAATAGCAGATTTACTATAATATCTGCACCATTTGCTGATGCCACATTTTTCACATTTAGGTTTTCTTGCAACGCAAATGTATCTTCCATGTAATATGAGCCAATGGTGTGCTTTAGTCATCAAATTGTCAGGTATGTATTTCACAAGTTCTCTCTCAGTTTCGAGAGGTGACTTTGAATTATTGGTTAGACCTATACGATTTGCAACTCTGAATACATGAGTGTCAACCGGCATAGCTGGCTTATTGAAGGCTACAGCAAGTATAACATTAGCTGTTTTACGCCCTACACCGGGAATAGTTAGCAGTGAGTCAATATCTGATGGTACATCACCATGATAATCTCTTACCAATTTATTTGCCATCCCATGTAAACTTTTTGATTTGTTGTTAGGATAAGAGCATGATTTGATATATTCGAAAATGACTTCAGGCGAAGACTCCATCATTACTTCAGGCGTTGGGAAAGCTTCAAACAGAGCGGGTGTAATCATATTCACCCGCTTATCTGTGCATTGAGCTGACAATATAACAGCTGTCAACAATTCAAAATTATTATTATAGTTTAATTCTGTTTCGGCTGACTCTGCATTGGATTCAAACCAATTCAGAACGTTAGTATACCTCTCTACCTTTCTCATTTTTCAAGCACTTACACTATTTATGCTTAACAATGTTAGTTATTATGTTTATATTTTTATTAATATTTGATATTATCTGAGTTAGGAATAAAAATTGCACTCAGGTCAGGGTCATCCATATCAGGATCGAGAGGATACATTGGACGATTTATTCTCTTATAAGGTAATCTTAATAGATCCTGATCGACGCCACCAGGTGTGAGAGCCATTAGCCAATCGGCACGAAGATCATATATCTCAGGAGTTAGATATCCAAGTTTTACAACCAAAATATCTATGTTTTCCGGATCTAATCCCAAGTCAGTGAAATTCTTTTTATAGTGATAAGCATTTCTCTTTTCAGTTACAATTGTGTAAATATTTCCACTTTTAACAACCACTTCAGTATTATTTTCACTCTCTTTTATAGCAGTTATCTCACCTTCAATTCTTACAGGAGGTGCAAATCTATTGTCTACCTCAGCACCTGCCAGGGCGTCAATTTTTCCACCCACACCAACTTCAAGTGCTTTACTCACAAGCTCTGGTCCGGGAATTGATGCGTATATTAAACTCTTACTATTAGAAGATTTAAATTCTGGACGCTTAAATATTTCGTGTAGAGTCCATGTTACGTCACCAGCTCCGCCGGCAGTAGGGTTATCACCCATGTCACTGATAATAAAAGGCTTCGTATCACTTTTAATTGCTTGATTAATTGCATCATCCAGATATGTAGTGGGGGCAACAAACTCAAACTGTTCCCTTACATCCCAAAAATTCTTAGCCAAAGTTTCCGCAACTCTGGCAACAGCCTCTTCATCATCGCCATAAGCCATTACTACTCCATGATTGCGTGGTTCATCTGCCCAGGGGTAAGACATCCATATAGCTGCATCTATAACTTTATCACCTTCTAATAATGTAGGAATTTGTGCATATAGACTTTTTCCAGGTTCAATTCTAGTGCTTGTTTTTTCACCTGGTAATAATATTGGTACGGGTATCCATGCTTTGTATGCAGGCTTGCCGAGGCCACTCTCTAATCTGTGCAGTAAGTTAGTTACAGCCCTCTTTTTTGATTCTATGGCATCTTCGTGTGGAGCTAATCGATAGCAAGTAATTAAATCTGTGTTTTGGGCTAAACGTGGTGATACACTTCCATGAAGATCCATTGATGTAGAAATTAATACGTCGGTGCCAACAAGCTCCCTAATTCTAACGAGAAAATCACCTTCCGGGTCATCAATACCCTGAACACTCATGGCTCCATGAATGTCAAAAAAAAGTCCATCTAATGGCAATGATTCTTCCAGCATCTTTAAAGTTTTGTTCACCAAAGACTCGTATGCTTCAAGTGTGACAATGCCACCAGGCATTGCATGACCTCGTAGGGTAGGGAGCCAAACAGCACGATCAATAATACCTGAATCAGGAGACATAAAAGGATAATACCTAAATACATCTTCCCCTTCGCGTGCTCTAAAAGCCTCTTCATGAGTTACAGCAGGTGAAAATGTGCTTGATTCTATTGCAATACCTGCGATAGCTATTCTTGGTAATTCCTTTTCAGTGTTGTTACAAGATGTCAATATTAATAACAACAGGAAAGTAATAATAATATTTTTATTCATGATTGAAACTATATTTTATTGTTTTTATTTCTACAAACTATTTATTACATGTATAGTATGTGTGGCAATTAGTGATGCTGTTTCGGTTCTTAATCTCGATTCGCCAAGACTAACCGGCTCAAAACCTTTAGAAATTGCACTTTCAACTTCAGATTCACTGAAATCACCCTCAGGACCTATTAAAATTAATGCATTTTCTCCTTTGCCGTACGTTTTAGAAAGAGGTGTTTTAGGTGTATCATAACAATGTGCAATATATTTTCTACCATTGAAAGGAAGTTTGATAAAATCATTGAAACTTACAGGGTCATCAATTTGTGGTAAAAAAGAATGCTGTGATTGTTTCATTGCAGAAATGGCTGTTTTTATAAGCTTCTCAACTTTTATATCTTTACGTTCCGAAAAATTTGATATAATTGGGCTAAACCTATCAATACCGATTTCGGTAGCTTTTTCTACAAACCATTCATTTCTATCCATCTGTTTGGTTGGCGCAAATGCTACGTGAAGAGTGAAATATTTTGGTTGATTAATATCGATTTGATTAATAATGCTTACAGTTGTGCGTTTAGCGTTGTTGTCGACTAATGTACATTGATACAAATGACCCTTGCCATCTGTCACCTTAAGTGAGTCACCAATCCGCATTCGTAAAACCTTAATACAGTGATGAGACTCAATTTCTGGTAATTGAGAATTAGCTAGTATATCTGGACTATAAAATAGTGTATCTGACATTGTTTATATAATCAGGATCTATTTTCTCTACGGTTAATCTCGTCACGAATTCGAGTAGCTAATTCATAGTTTTCTTCACTCACAGCATCATCTAAACGATGTTTAAGAGCATCTAAACGAAGGTCTTTCAACTCCTCTTCTTTATTATCTGTTTCCTCCTTAAAAGGATCTGCATGATCTGATGATGTGTGTTCATCAAAAACAATAGCCATGTTTTGCATAATCTCCTCTGTGGTATAAATTGGAGAGTTAGTTCTTATAGCTAATGCTACTGCATCTGATGTGCGAGAATCTATTTTGTATTCTATCCCGTCTTTTTCTAATAAAAGCTCAGAAAAAAAAGCACCCTCCTCGAACTTATATATTAATACTTCAACCAAATTAATATTTAGTTCTTTGAATATTGAATTAATCAAGTCGTGTGATAATGGTCTGGGAGGTGTTATGCCTTCCATAACTATTGCGATGGATTGAGCTTCAGGTGTTCCTATAACTATCGGGAGACGCCGAATGCCATTTTCTTCTGAAAAGATGAGTGCGTAAGCTCCGGCTTGTACCTGGCTAAATGATATTCCTAATATGGATAGTTTAATTCTTTTAATCTCCATTAATCCGGTTCTTTTATTAATAGCAGGTTCAAATATACTAATTTTTTTCAATGAATAATTTTCTATTTCATAAATTTGAAATTTTGTCGAAACTTTATGTGTATTGATAAAATTATTATATCTTTGCACTCGAAAATAAAAATGGTGGTCATAGCTCAGTTGGTTAGAGCGTCGGATTGTGGTTCCGAAGGTCGCGGGTTCGAATCCCGTTTTCCACCCAGATTCCCGTTGAAGGGGGTCTTACATTCTCATTAGATTAGTTTTAGGTGATCACGTATTACACGAAATACGTGATTTTTTTATGTCTTATTTTTTATAATCATAATTTTCTTCTGCGAAACTCAGAACATGTAATGGCAGTTGCTACCGCCACATTCAATGATTCTGACGATTTAATGTCTATTGGGTAGTTTGGTATGAATAAACGATCAGATATCAACAACTCAATTTCACTGCTAATTCCCTTACCTTCACTTCCCATTACTATAAATCCATTACTAGAAAGTGATTCATTATAGATACTTTTTCCATCTAAAAATGTTCCGTAAACAGGAAGGTTGTTATTTTTTTGAATCAATTCAATTATATCTGTATAAATAACTCTCACTCTAGCTATTGATCCCATTGTTGCTTGAATCGTTTTAGGGTTAAATATATCTGCACAATCATATGAACAAAAGATATTTTTAATGCCAAACCAATCGGCTATTCTTACAATTGTTCCTACATTACCAGGATCTTGAACTCCATCAAGAACAAGGCTTAAATTGTTGTACAGGTCAAGTTCTTTTTCGTTGAATTCAGGTTGATAAAAAACTGCAATTACAGATGGTGGCGACTTAAATGATGTTGCTCTCTTTAATTCACCTTCAGAAGCAACAATAATCTCTTCTGCAGTTAACTCGTCATGTAATGATATTATATCTGGCAGAGCAGCTATAAGTTGACATTTACATGTTCCCATTAAATCGAATACAATTTTTTCACCTTCAGCAACAAAGCAGTTGTATTGGTTACGGAACTTTTTCTCTTTAAGAGATTTAAAGTATTTTATTTTATTATTGCTTAAACTCATTTCTTCCCATTAAGTGCATCAAAAGTAGTTATTTTATCTCATACAATTAAAAAAACATTATCTTTGTAATAAATCAAATAATTTAAAACCTACATATTACATCAATTTCTTATGAACGATAATTCAATAATGAATAAAGCAGCTGATAATATCAGAATCTTATCAGCATCAATGGTAGAAAAAGCAAAATCAGGTCACCCGGGTGGTGCCATGGGAGGAGCCGATTTTATAAATGTTTTATTCACCGAGTTTTTGGAGTATGATCCTGAGAATCCCACATGGGCATCGAGAGATAGATTTTTTCTAGATCCAGGCCATATGTCTGCAATGCTTTATTCTGTTCTATGTATGAGCGGCAAGTTTTCTTTAGATGAACTAAAGAATTTCAGACAATGGGGAAGTCCCACACCAGGGCACCCTGAAATAGATGTAAATAGAGGAATTGAAAACACATCGGGGCCGCTAGGTCAAGGACATGCTTTTGCTGCAGGAGCTGCAATAGCGGCCAAGTTTCTTCAAAATCGTTTAGGTGAAATAATGGATCAAACTATTTATAGTTACATATCCGATGGGTCGGTTCAGGAGGAGATATCACAAGGAGTTGGTCGTATAGCCGGGCACTTAGGGCTGAGCAACTTAATAATGTTTTATGACTCAAATGAAATTCAGCTTTCAACCACAACAGATATTGTTACAAGTGAAGATGTTGCGAAAAAATATGAAGCCTGGAATTGGAAAGTAATTAAAATAAATGGAAATGATGTTGATCAGATTCGCAGAGCTTTAACTGAAGCAAAAGCTGAAAAAGTAAAACCTACATTAATTATTGGTGACACAATAATGGGTAGAGGAGCGTTAACATTAGACTGCTCTTCGTTTGAGTGTCAAGTATCAACGCATGGTCAGCCACTAAGTGCCGCTGGAGCTGATTTCGAACAGACGGTTAAGAATCTTGGTGGTGATCCTGAAAGTCCTTTCGTTGTTTTTAAAGAAGTGGAAGAACTTTATGCAAAAAGAAGGGAAGAATTAAAGGCTATTGTTGCTGCTAAAAAGGAAAGAGAAAGTGCATGGGAGAAGGAAAATCCTACTTTGGTAGATAAAAAGAAAAAATGGTTCTCGAGAGAGCTGCCAAAGATTGATTGGTCAACAATACAACAAAAGCCAAATTCTGCAACCAGAGCCGGTTCTGCTACGGTGCTTAGTGAATTAGCGAAAACAGTAGAGAATATGATTGTTGCTTCAGCAGACCTTTCAAATTCAGATAAAACAGATGGATTCTTGAAAGAAACAAAAGCATTTTCACATGGAGATTTTTCAGGTGCATTTCTACAGGCAGGTGTTTCAGAATTCACTATGTCATGCTTAAGTATTGGTATGAGTTTACATGGAGGTGTTATTCCAGCTTGTGGAACATTCTTTGCTTTTTCTGATTACATGAAGCCTTCAATACGTGTAGCAGCACTGATGGAGACTCCGGTAATATTTATATGGACACATGATGCCTTCCGTGTTGGGGAAGATGGTCCAACTCACCAACCTATTGAGCAAGAGGCTCAAATTCGTCTTTTAGAAAAACTTCAAAATCACTCAGGCAAGAACTCAATGCTCGTGCTTCGTCCAGCCGATGTTAATGAAACTACTGTAGCCTGGAAAATGGCATTAGAAAATAGTAGCTCCCCAACTGGTTTGATTTTATCAAGACAAAACATAAAAGATCTGCCTGCAAAAGAATCTAGATACGAAGAAGCTTTACAGGCA
The DNA here is from genome assembly GCA_964605035.1 of uncultured Proteiniphilum sp. Lineage (GTDB taxonomy): Bacteria > Bacteroidota > Bacteroidia > Bacteroidales > Dysgonomonadaceae > Proteiniphilum. The sequence goes on from CAZSBA010000030.1 coordinate 22,208, forward strand.
ACCCAAGGAGCATATATAGTGCAAGATGATGATAATTATGATGTCATATTACTAGCATCGGGCTCAGAAGTCTCCACTTTAGTTGAAGGAGCAGAATTGCTTAGAAATGATGGTGTTAAGGTAAGAATTGTATCTGTACCTTCTGAAGGGTTATTCAGATCACAACCCCAAGATTATCAGGAGTTAGTATTACCAAAAGGCAAGAAAAAGTTTGGTCTTACTGCTGGACTTCCTGTTACGTTAGAAGGTCTTGTTGCAGGCGACGGTTTTGTTTGGGGTATGAACTCATTCGGATTTTCTGCACCATATACAGTACTAGATCAGAAGCTGGGTTATACAGGACAGAATGTATACGATCAGGTAAAGAAGATTTTGTAGGAGTTAAGAGAAACAATAAAAATTGATTAATATGTCATCAATCGATAATATGGATGAACCTATAGGATTGGCTTCAGATCATGCAGGTTTTGATACAAAGAGCTATTTAATATCTGTGTTGAAGGATATGGGTCTTGAGTATAAGGATTTTGGGACCAGCTCAAGAGAAAGTAGTGATTATGCAGATTATGCACACCCTTTAGCTGCAGCGGTTGAAAAAGGAGAGTGTAGGTTTGGAATTGCTATTTGCGGTACAGGAAATGGTATAAATATGACTATGAATAAGCATCAGGGTATACGTGCTGCTTTATGCTGGACTACTGAAGTAGCTTTCTATGCCAGAGCTCACAATGATGCAAACGTACTTTCACTGCCAGGTAGGCTGCTTTCTAAAGAAGAGTTCTATGAAATTTTGAAAATGTTTCTGAGTACACCTTTCGAAGGTGGACGGCACGAAAAAAGAATTAATAAGATACCATGTAGTTAATCAATGGCAATATATTGCTAATGAAATTCAAAAAACACTCTATACTGCTTTTATTTATGCAGCTTGTTATTTTACAGGGTTGCACAGATATGAATATGGAGTTTGATAATAACCCAAGAGGCAACTTTGAAGCATTATGGAATATAATTGACAAAAATTATTGTTTCTTCGAGTATAAAGAGATCGATTGGAATAATGTTTATAATGAGTACAGCACGAGAATAACTTCTGAGATAAGTAGTGAGAGTCTGTTCAAACTAATGGGAGAGATGTTATCTGAATTGAAAGATGGGCATGTAAACTTAACAGCCTCACATGATATTACACGTTATTGGGAGTGGCATGAAAATTATCCTCCTAATTTTGTTAGCGAAATTCAGGAGCATTACCTAGAAAACGATTATGGCATTACTTCGGGTATGAGATATAAGATATTCGAAGATAATGTTGGTTATATATATTATGGAAGTTTCTCAAATGATGTAAGCGAATCGGGACTAGACCAGATTTTGAACCGCATGGCAATCTGTAAAGGAATTATAATTGACGTTAGAAATAATGGAGGAGGAAACTTATCGAATGTTGAAAAAATTACTAGCAGATTTTTTAATGAGCGTACACTTGTTGGTTATATTTCTCATAAAATTGGCCCCAACCATAATGATTTTTCTGAGCTATATCCTAAATATGCAGAGAGTTCAAATAGAGTGAGGTATCAGAAACCGGTTATAATTCTTACAAATAGAGGATGCTATAGTGCAACAAATGAATTTGTTAGTATAATGAAAAATGCTAATAACGTAACAATAATAGGAGACAAAACAGGTGGAGGTAGTGGTTTGCCTTTTACATCTGAACTGCCCAATGGTTGGTCGATAAGGTTTTCTGCATCACCAATGTTTAATGCACATAAAGAGCATATTGAGTTTGGAGTAGAACCAGATATTTATGTAAGTATGGATCAAAATGATATTGATAAAAAGAGAGATACAATAATAGAGAAAGCACGAGAAATGTTAAGGAACTAACTGTAATTTCAATTTATGGATATCATTTTTTCGCCTTCCACTATACCATCATTCAACTTATCTGCTGAGGAATATCTTTTTAAAAAGTCAGGAACAGATTTTCTTTTTTTATATACTAACGATCCAAGTGTCATAATTGGTTCTAACCAGGCCATTATGAATGAAGTTGATATAGATTATTGTATCGAAAACAACATAACTATTATAAGACGTTTGTCGGGAGGTGGAGCAGTATTTCATGATTATGGTAATATTAATTATTCATTCATACATGATAAAACAGGGGCACCATTGAGCGCACAATTTTTACAACCTATAGTAGATGTACTTCATATGATGGAAATACCTGTTGAAATTGGTAAACGTAAAGATATATGGTTGGAAGGATACAAGGTGTCAGGTACAGCTTCTCATGTGTCAAAGGGTAGGGAATTGCATCATGGAACTCTACTTTATCATTCTGATTTAATAAAACTCCAAAATGCACTTTCCTCAAAACAGAAAGATTTAACAAAAAAAGCCACTGCCTCAGTACCCAGTCCCGTTACAAATATTCATACATATATTACTAAAAAAAATGGAAGTGCTCCTGTAGTTTCCAGATTTTTCAATAATTTAACAAACAGGCTTTTGCTCTATTTTGATGTTAAAGAACTAACAACTCTTCAAGAGGGTGATATAGAGTCTATTGAAGAGTTGAGGAGGAGTAAATACACTCAACGTAAATGGAATTATAGAATGTAATAAATACAATTTATTTTTTCTCTTTGTATAAATTATATTACTTTTATAGGCAAACAATTTTCATAAATAGATAAAATCAATAATTTAATATTTCATATCACTTACTATAATGGCGAGAATTTCGAAGAGGAAAAACAAACCTAAAAAGAAATTTCACAAACGAAAAGGTTTTTTCCTAATAACAGGAATTATAATAGGGATTGTAATTGTAGCTGCGTTGTACCAAACTTCTGTATACTTTTCTACTAACGAATCGTGTATGATGTGTCATGTTCACCCCCACGCAGAAGAAAGCTGGCAGCTTTCAGTTCACGTAAATAATGGTAGCGGTGTAATGGTTAACTGTGTCGATTGTCACCTTCCACCTACGGATGATACATGGGCTCACTATTCAGCAAAAGTTGCATTGGGAGCTCGAGATGTATGGGGGTTTATAACAAAAGATAGTGCCGATTTTAATTGGGACCAGAAATCTGAATTAGAGCACGCAGTTAAATATATTCCAAATGAATCTTGTATAAAATGTCATCAAAATCTCTTTCCTCAAGGTGTAACAGATGAGGGTATTACAGCACATCTTTATTATGAAGATAATGCAGAGAAGCTCGATCTTCAATGTATTAGCTGTCACTTGGATGTGGGTCACTATAACCCAAATTATTCACATTCACCCATGGAAGGTATTCCCGGCATGTCGGGTTCGTATGAGGTTGACAGCAGTAGTTTTTTTGTTGAACCGGCAACTGTTACCCGTTTCGCTAATTACAGAGAGCAAATACCCGGTACTGCTGTATCGTTCAATATGATTGCAATTGATGGAGGTACATTTAAAATGGGAAGCCCAGAAAAAGAGCCATTCCGTAATTCAGACGAATCTCCTCAACATGATGTAACCATAAGCTCATTTTTTATGGCAGAAGTGGAAACAACATGGGATCAATTCTGGGCATTTTATGCCGAAACCATGAGCGAGGGGAGAACGCCACCTGAAGTAGTCTTTCAGAATAATTTGAATGCTATGGGTGTAGATGCTATATCTGGTCCAACCTCACCGTTTGGATTTCCCGATCAGGGATGGGGTCAAGGTGATCGTCCTGCAATTACAATGACGCATTATGCCGCCGAAACATTTTGTCAATGGCTATCTGCAAAAACAGGAAAGAAATATAGATTACCCACAGAGGCAGAGTGGGAATATGCAGCAAGAGGTGGTAAAGAAACATCATATTTCTTTCCAGGCACTGCAAAAGATTTTTCAGATCATGGGTTCATGAGAAATATATTTAAACCTAAAACTGATAGTATAAGTTCATATGTTATTTATAATAAAAATAGTGGTGGTCGTACTCAACTTCCAAGTGAAGTTATGCCCAACCCATTTGGCTTAAAAAATATGTTAGGTAACGTAATGGAATATACTGCAGATAAATATGATCCTGAAGCATACAAGAAAAGAGGTGCAAATACTGTAGATCCAATTACTACTGAGGGCGATGAGTGGGTAGTTCGTGGAGGTTATTACAACTCTGATGCAATAGATGTAAGAAGCGCATCAAGATATCATACAGATCACGATGACTGGATGAGAACAGATCCCCAGCAACCAAAGAGTATATGGTGGTATTCAGATATAAAAGGTATAGGCTTCAGAGTGGTATGTGAACCAAGCTCAATAATTAATCAATAGATTAGAATCAGAAATTTAACTTTTAATAATAAATTACCCAATAATTATAGACTTTAAAATTATAGATCAAATGAAAGAAAGTAATTTAACCAGAAGATCATTCCTGAAAACTTCTGCCGT
>CAZSBA010000031.1:0-26479 GCA_964605035.1 uncultured Proteiniphilum sp.
CAGGACAATGAGAACAAAATTCAACAGAAATATTTTTACATTAGATTTATATTTTTAACTATATAATAATTAACTTTGCTACAGAAAGATCCAAGAATCAGAACCATCGGGATGTAGCACAGTTGGTAGCGCGCCACGTTCGGGACGTGGAGGTCGGAAGTTCGAGTCTTCTTATCCCGACTTTACTAAATTTCCCTTACAGCAGTTTATATTATAAAAATATCCCCCAAGATATGATCTTGAGGGATTTAATTCTTATAAGAAGAATGTAATATATTGATTACTGTTCAGTTTTAGCTCTCATGATTGGAATTTCACGCTTCACACTTTGGCTAAGAGAAATCATCGTTTCTGTGGCCACAACACCAGATATCTCTTGAATTCTATTGTTTAACAGATCCATTAGATGCTCGTTGTCGCGTGCATAAAGCTTAACTAATAGCGTGTAAGGCCCGGTTGTGAAATGGCATTCAGTAACCTCTGGAATTTTATCAAATTCAGGGATTACATCCTTGTACATAGAACCTTTCTCTAATTTAACACCAATATAAGCACTTGATGCATATCCTAGCACCTTGGGATTTACATGATACCCAGATCCGGTAATAATATCATTCTCTATCATACGCTGAACGCGTTGATGGATGGCAGCGCGTGAGACTCCACATTGTTCTGCCACATCCCTAAAGGGAATTCGTGCATTTTGAGTAATAATCTCAAGTATCTGCCTGTCTAGCTTATCAATTTTTTCCATCTGTAGGATTTTTGTAATATTCTCACAAAAGTAATAAAATTATGCTATATATTGACAAAATGGAAGGCTATTTTTGAATTTAACGGACATATTAATGGAAAAAGTGCCTGAACTGTAATAATCTTATCGTTTTGCTAAAATATTAACCAAATGCTCTGCCATTACAATATCAAACGATGTTGTTATTTTAATATTTGTAATCTCACCTTGTATAAGTTTTATATCAATTCCATTTTTTTCTGCGACGGATGCATCATCGGTATAAGATGAATCATATTCTATTTGATATGCCCTCTGTAACATGTGAGCCGGAAAAACTTGTGGTGTCTGAACCAATTTTAGTTCTGATCTATCGATGATTTCACTTCCATTTTCTATGATTCTGCGAACGCTGTTTGACTCATCAACTACTGGAATTATTCCACACTGATTATCAAGCGCTTCTTTAAAACACGACTCTATAAGTTTAGGTGTGACAAAAGGTCGTGCACCATCGTGAATAGCAACAATATCTTCAGGAGAAACCTCTTTGAGCCCATTTTTAACTGAATGAAATCTAGTTTCTCCTCCAACTACTACACTATGGTTAATTAAAAAATGATACTCTTCACATAGCTCTTGCCATAATAACACAAACTCTTTTGGGAGAACTATTATTATGCGCATATCCATTCTAAATGAATAAAATGCTTCGATAGTGTGCATGAGCAACGGTTTGCTACCAATAGGAATAAACTGCTTGGGGATATCTCCTCCCACACGATAGCCTTTTCCTCCAGCTACAATTACTACACTATATTTTTTACTTACAATCATTACTCAAAAAAACAAAGCTATTCAATTTCTTCTAATATCTTCTGTAACTCCTTATCGGTTTTGGTAAGCTTCTGTTTACATAACGATATTAGCTCCGCGGCCCTTTTAACGCTGTTAGTAAGTGCATCGATATCTAATTTCCCCGATTCTATGGATGTAACAATCTCTTCGAGTTCTTTTTTTGCTTGTGAGTAGCTCATTTTTTTTAAATCATCTTCTTCCATAATTATAATGTTTTAAATATTAATTACTTCAACAGTTTAGTAACCTCTGACTCAACTGAACCATTTTTTAATCTAGTTTCAATCTTGTCTCCCGTTTCTAAATCGTCTATTGAAGTAACAATTCTCCCATTTTTTAAAGTAAGCGAATATCCACGTTTAAGTATATTTTCGGGAGAAACCATATTTATAAACTGCTCCCTGTTTTCTAGATAGTGCATATGAGTGTGCATTAATTCTCTAGTTTGATGTTTTAAGGCTGAAGAGTATTTGTCGACGGTTGTATATTCTTTCTGCAACAACATCTTAGAACTATGAACAACCTCTTTTGAAGCAAAGAGTAAATAGTTCTTCTCTTTCAATATTATATTTTCACTCTCAGAAACAACTCTATCTTGAAAACCGATTAACTCTGTTGCGGTTACGTTCATATGGTCGATAATAAATTCTGCTACCGCAGTAGGTGTTTTTGCACGTGTATGTGATACAACATCTGCAACTGTAACATCTCTCTCATGTCCGATACCACTAATTACAGGTAGTGGAAACTGCGCTATATTGTTTGCAAGCAAGTATGAGTCGAAACAGTTTAAATCTGCAGAAGCTCCCCCACCTCTGATAATTGCAACAACATCAAAACAGTTCTTATGCATGTAAATCTTTTCGAGTGCTGTTATTATTGAGGATTCACTTTTGTCACCCTGCATTATTGCTGGAAATAATTTTGTGTGAAATTTAAAGCCTTGTCGGTTTTTGTTGAGCTGATGAATAAAATCTTCGAGTCCCGCTGCGGTAGGAGAAGAAATAACTGCTATGCGATTAGTTAATTCTGGTAACACAAGCTCTTTATTGAGATTCAACACACCCTCGTTCTCAAGTCGGTTAATTACAATCTGACGATTTCTAGCAATTTCTCCAAGTGTAAACGATGGATCTATATCTAAAACTGTTAGTGAATAACCATATAGCTCATGAAAATCTACGGAAACTCGAACAAGTACATTCAAACCTGTTGTAAAAAGCTGTCCGGTCTCTTTCTCGAAGTACTGAGATAGCATCTCATACACATTCGACCATATAATACCTCGTGCTTTTGCAATTATAGAGTCGGTAATGGTGTTTTTTTCAATAAATTCTAGATAACAATGACCATTACGATTGCGCCGCACATCACTAGTCTCGGCACGCAACCAATATGTTTCGGGCAATGCTTGCTGTATTGCGTTTTTAACCCTACCGTTTAGTTCCGATAATGATAGCGACTGATCATTCATTGTAGTTTAAATTAAATTATATGATTTAATTTATGCACTTTTCTTAAAATTCAATAGTCTTTAATACTTCACCCATTGCTTTTTGAAAATTTGGTATCCCATAACCATAGACAGAGTCGGGAGTTTCATATTTATCTGAAGAGCGCTTAATAATATCTATTAATTGCGAACGATGCAACTCAGGATTAACCGACCACAGCGAGGCTATTAATCCTGCAAGAAAAGGTGATGATAGAGAAGTGCCATTTGTTCTGCCTATCGAGCCATCTTCCCCAATTGTGAGAGTCTGGCTCCCAACTGAAACAAGGTCTGGCTTTATTCTGCCATCTGCCATTGTTCCATGAGAGCTGAAAGAAGCTATAATGCTATCCGTGCCTACAGCTCCTACTGCTAATACATTTTTTCCATCGCCAGGGGGAGTAGTCTTTTGCCACTGTTTATTTCCCTCGTTACCAGCACTCACAACTATAAGCATTCCTTTATCATATGCTAAATCTGCAGCTCGGGTCATCAAAGATATTTCGCCGTTTAAATCATCATGAGAATAGCTTAAATCTTTATCATCGAACTTGTTATAACCAAGAGATGTATTTATTAAATCTAGTCCTATGCTATCTGCATACTCAATTGCACGAACCCAGAAATCTTCTTCTACAGGAAACTCACTTACTACATCTTCTGAGCGTAACAAATAATATGATGCATCTGGTGCAGACCCAACCATCAGACCTGGCATATCTACAGCCATTGTAGATAAAACCTTAGTGCCATGATCGCTTGAGGAAAAGATATCCCCTTCTGGCACAAAATCAGAATAGCCTAAAAGGCTGGTTGTGCTAAATGCCGGTATTACATCAAAATTAGTGAATCCGGCATCTATTACACCTATATCAATGCCTTTGCCTCTAAAACCAGAGTTAAACAAAACTTTGGCTTCGTGCAATCTGAACTGGTCGTTACACTGTTCAAAAACAGTGTTGGCGGAATCATTTTCGTAAGTAACACTTTGATTAATACGTGGTCTTAGCGATTTATCATAGTTGCCAACACTACCCTTCCAGACATACTGCACCGAGTCTACAAAGCTTAATGAAGATATTTCATTAATCTTTAAACTATCACTAACCCTAACAACTATAGTTTTAAACCACTTGCTGTGTGACACCACTTTACCTCCCACTTTTTGTAAAAGACTAAAATAGTCGTTCGAAATTGGAAAATCTCTTTCATCCACCTCAACATTTTGAATCTTTTTCCGTTCGATAGACTTTTGTGAGAGAAATTGTGAAGGATCTTTTAAAGTGTATTCGTTATGCCCTTTATCTTTAAGGTACACCCTGAATTTATAAAATAGAGTATTGGTTTGAGGTATCTGTTCTCTAGAATTACCAAAAACATATTCAGAGCTTCCAGCAAATAATGAGAGTGTGGTAATAAAAAATAAAATAGTAGAAAAAGGTTTCATTTATCAACTTCAGTTATTAAACTTATCTCTTATCTTCTCCTTTCTTTTGTATATAAAATACAGCAGAACAATTAGGAGCAGACTTATTCCAAGAATCATGAAAAATTCATTCCAATTACCCGACTCTTGGTATTTTGGAAAAGCCATCACAACCATTATCGTTACATAAACCAAAAGTAGTAATGGAATAAGTATATGTCTTTTAATTTTTCGCTTCATTTAAATTCGACATTTTGTTTGCGAAAAGTATGATTTTATCCATAGAAAGTTTAACTACTAAATTTTCTTCTTCTATCATCTGTTTAGTTATCAATCTCTCTAAATAGTTTAGCTTCAATTTATCTACCTCTCCTCCAAAATAATCACGTGCTATAGCTATTTCAGTTAAAGATGTAGGGTATGCATCATCAAGTTGTTTTATTGCCTTCTCGCCAGAGTATATGCAATTAATAAAGAGTCCGATATTTTTTTTAGTAAGCATAGATATATTCACCTCGCAAAACTCTGAAATTACATCCTGAATTTTACCAGAATGAATTGAACCTCCAATGATTATTGTATCATAAGCAGAGAGGTCTGGGATTACCTCTCTGCTATATAAGTTACATAAATCTACCTTACCATTCATTTGAATAAATAATTCTTTGGCACATTTCTCTACTGTACCGTGATCTGAAGCGTAAATGATAAGTGAGTTATTCATATCTATGATTTCAAATTCTCTAAAACAGAGACTAAATAGTCGTATGATTTCTCTACTGATTCAATTTCAACTGCTTCATCTGGAGAATGAGCTCCAGTGATTGTTGGGCCAAACGACACAATATCAAGCTTCTGCTCAACGTTAGACTGAATAATACCGCACTCTAAACCAGCATGAATAACCATAATTGTTGGTCTTTTGTTATATTTATCGTAGTATAGTTTTACCATATGATCTAACAATTCTGAATTGGCATTTGGTTGCCACCCGGGATAATCTCCTCCAAATTCCACCTTAGCTCCAGCTAAACTAAAAAGGCTTTCTACTGATGAGCATACCCAATCTTTGCGGCTTTCAGATGAACTGCGTATCAAAAGTTTTACCTCTATATTACTTTCGGTTGATTTTACTAGTGCCAGATTTAGCGAGCTCTCTACTACACCCGGGAAGTCTGCTAAATAGCTAATTACACCATTGGGACAAGCTTCTACTGCGTTTATTAAATCGTCTTGTATCTCTACTGGCAAAAGATATTTTGGCTTTTCTATTTGTTCAGCTTTTAATGAAATTCCATTCTCAATTCCTGCAAAATCTTCTCTGAATAATTGTTCATATTCATCAACTAGATCTAATAAATCTTCAGACAACTGTTCGGGTATTGCTAGAACTACAAACGATTCACGGGGTATGGCATTTCTGAGAGACCCCCCATCTATACTTGCTATTCTTGCTTCGTAATTCCTTACTACCTCTTTAAGGAAGCGATTCATCAGTTTATTAGCATTGGCATGTCCAAGGTGAATCTGTACACCAGAGTGACCTCCCTTCAATCCTTTCAGGCTAATTTTGTATGCTACATCACCTTCATCAATATTGGTATCAGGCTTAAAATTGAAAGATACATTAGCATCTCTCCCACCTGCACAACCTATACAAAGTTCTCCTTCCTCTTCAGTATCGAGATTAATCATCATGCTTCCCTCCAGGAATCCTTTCTCAAGGCCATTGGCTCCATCCATACCTACCTCTTCATCGATAGTAAAAAGTGCTTCAATTGGAGGGTGCTCAAGGCTATTATCTTCAAGCACGGCCATCATCATGGCGCAACCTATTCCATTATCGGCTCCTAAGGTAGTAGAACGAGCTTTTACCAAATCACCGTCGATATATGTTTTAATAGAATCTTTACTGAAATCGTGTGAAACATCGGAGTTCTTTTGAGGAACCATATCTAAATGAGATTGCAGAATTACTGTTTTGGCAGACTCGTAACCTTTTGTTGCAGGTTTCTTAATTAATACATTTCCTACCTTATCTTGTATGGTTTCAAGGTTTAGCGATTTCCCGAAATTAATCATAAATTGAGTAACCTCTTCCATTTGTCCTGTGGGACGTGGAATTTTAGTTAGCTCATAGAAATATTTCCAAACATTTTCGGGGGTTAAATTTAAAATTTCTGAAGTAGACATATAATTATTAATTTTATATAGTTTAATTGGGTCGTTTAACAAAAGGCATAGCCAAAACTCCATAAAGTCCATATAGGATCTGCCATATAGATTGAATTGCGAAGACGGCTCCGGCAAAAGCGAGTGCCTGATTTTCTGCTACACCAAGAATAACTAAAGAGGAAGTTACCACAAAATGCCAAGGACCTATTCCTCCTTGAACGGGAACCGATATACCGATGTTTGTCATCGCAAAAACTATTAGTCCAGCAAGCGGACCAAGATCTTTTGTGAAGTCAAACGCAAAAAAGCAAATGTAAAAATACAAATAAAAACATAACCAAAGTAGTATAGTATAAATTATTATACGCTTTTTCTCTTTCATTCCTGATATAAGTTTCAAGTCGTACTTAACTGTATTAAGAAATCTTATCACCTTTAACATAAAAGAGGTTCTTCTAAATACTGTAAACATAAGTACACCTGCAGTAATCATTAAAATTAAACCTGTATAGATCCATGCGGAACTGAAAAGGTTTGAGATACTTTCTGAAAACTGAGGATTATTATTGATATAAGAAACGAAGAATTCTATGTAAAGCACTATACTTATAAATATTATAGACAAACCTGCAACTATGTCAACTGCTTTATCTATAATAAATGTTTCGAATGTCTTGGAGAATGGCATTTTATCATATTTACTCACAACTCCACATCTCCATAAGTCTCCTGCGCGAGGAAGCACAAAGTTTACTGCATAATTGCCGAGAGTGGCATATACAAGGCTTGTTCTGGGAGGGTGATACCCAAGTGAGTTCACAAAAAGTTCCCATCGCAAACCTCTTATTATGTTTCCGATAAGACCAAATACTAAGGAAGAGCCTATTATCAAGAAATTTGCAGATCTAGCAATCTCCCACAATTCACTAAGATTAGTGTTACGATACATTGCCCAAATTATTAACAACCCAAGCAATAAAGAAAGAAGCGTTTTTAGTACATTCTTCACCTTATTTATATATAACTTATAGCTTTACATAAGCAAATAACCGGAGCTCTATGACCGGTTATTTGTAATTAAATATTACCTTTGCGACTGTAAAGATATGGAATAATCGGCATATAGCAATGTTTTCGGTAAAAGCAAAGAAAAACTTCGGGCAGCATTTTCTCAAAGATGAAAATATAGCTAACCGAGTAGCAGAGACACTAAATGATTTTCCAACGCTCCCCGTAATGGAGGTTGGTGCTGGCACCGGCATGCTCACCAAATTCCTATTAAACAGAGGAATAGACCTAAAGGTTGTTGAAATTGATATAGAGTCTATTGAGTATCTTAAAAACCACTATCCCGAACTTGATGGAAGAATTCTCCAAAATGATTTTTTGAAGCTAAAACTAGATGATTTTTTTGATTCTGAGTTTTGCATAATAGGTAACTATCCATATAACATTTCATCACAAATATTTTTTAAAGTACTGGACAATAAAGAATTGATCCCTTTTTGCTCTGGTATGATTCAAAAGGAGGTTGCGGAACGCATGATTGCTCCACCGGGAAGTAAAACCTATGGTATACTAAGTGTATTAATGCAGGTTTGGTATGATATTGAGTACCTTTTTACAGTGAACGAACAGGCATTTATTCCTCCGCCGAAGGTCAAATCAGCAGTTATTAAGCTTACAAGAAATAATAGACAAAAGCTCAACTGCAACGAAAAATTATTCAAAACAGTTGTGAAGACAAGCTTCAATCAACGCAGAAAAATGCTTCGTAATTCAATAAAATCACTACTTTCTGAAGATAGCACACTTCCCGACGACCCTTTGCTGACTAAAAGGCCTGAGCAATTATCGATTGAACAATTTGAGCAATTGACTAATATGCTTGAACCATTGACATGGCAGAAAAATAAAGAAGAAAGTTAAACTATTTTTGAACTGATTTTAATTTTGACAAAAAAAAGAGATCATGGCGGACATTAAATTATTTTATCATAAAGACGGAATCGTGAGATTAAGTCGCAGCCTCGAATTTTTGAAATCTAATCCTATTCATAACTTCTTATGGATTGACCTTAATGATGTGGACGAGGAGGTAGAAAACGAACTTGAGGATTTCCTTAAAATATATATACAGGAAGAAGAGGAGATGATTGAAATCGAGATGTCGTCTCGTTACATAGAGACCAATGATACATTGGTGGTAAACTCCAACTTCCTACTTTCGAATTTCGAAACCGATCCGGTTTCTTTTATACTAAAAAACAACATACTTGTTACAGTACGCGGAGAAGAATTAATTTCTTTTCATGAAACTGTAAAGAAAATATCGGCACATCCTAAAAACTATCCTACAGGAGCTCACGTACTTGTGGCACTACTTGAGACAAGGGTGGATTTTGATGCTGATATGATTGAGAACATGACACAAAAGGTCACACATTTAAGTAACTCTCTATCTCTTAAGGAGGCTGATGAAGAACTTCTTTCGGAGATTAAGAACCTTCAGGAAAAAAACATGTTGATGCGCGAAAATATAATTGATAAGCAGAGGGTTATATCAAGTATGCTTAGGAGTGAGTTTATATCAGATGAGCTTCAACCAAGATTGACAATTATTATAAAAGATATTAATTCTTTGATTGAGCATATAAAGTTTAGCTTCGACAGGCTGGATTATTTACAGGATGCTTTCCTTGGTTATGTAAACATCGAACAGAATAAGATTATTAAAATATTTACCATAGTTTCTGTTATATTCATGCCGCCAACACTTATTGCAAGCATATATGGCATGAACTTTTTATTCATGCCGGAACTCGACAAAAAATGGGGTTATCCAATTGCAATATTTCTTATGGTGCTTTCTTCGCTTTTAATACTATATTTCTTCCGAAAAAAGAAGTGGTTATAAATACACTTTTTTACTAATAAGTTTACTCCAACATGAAGTGCATAGCAGGCTGCTTCTCTGGAAAAAGAGATGGAAGTGGTTTTGCTCTTTCAGAAGTATGGTATCCCATAATAAGTTGAGCAAATTCTTTTACATCAACATTTACACTTTTTGACTCTGTACCTGTTAATGACTTTATAATTTCTACTTTACCTTGTGAAATGGCAAACACTGTATCATTTTCGCGAATCAAATCATCATTTATTCTCAATAATAAGGTATGTGTGGGGTATTTACTTGCATAAATCGAAACAAGACGCTTGGCATCTATTACACGTGCCATACCTGTTAGATTTTTTTTAAGAGGATAATTAAACAGTTTGGCTTCTTCCAGTATTACTTTAAAATCGTCAAAAGTTTTCTGAACAGTCATATCATTTTCCCTGTAAAGTGAGTCAAATGCTTCATATGCCTTATGTAAATCTCCATAACTCGAATCTATTATCTTCGATAACTGAGGCAGTATTTGAATACCGGGATCAAACGTCTGTATAAACCCAAACCTTTCATAATAGTTCATAACCTCCTTATCCTGTGGCACCAGTATCATTAATGGAATTTCTCTTTCGTGCGCAACCTTGTAGCTCCTAACTATTAGCTGCTTCATATAACCCCTTTTTCTGTATTCAGGTAGAGTGCATAAACCTGAGAGGTATGCAACTGGAATCTCATTTCCAAAGAATGAGAAATTATAAAACAACATTTGAAGTGATGCAACAGGCTTATTGTCTTCAATATATATCAGAGTATTTTCATTTCGATATTTATGATTAAAATAAATATCCATATAAGCATCAGAGTCTCCAAAACATATTTTCCACATGGCCCGCACTTCTTGTTTTGTAGTATCATCTGCAATTTGAATCATATCTCTGTTTAATTATTCAAGCTTAGTCCTTGAATCTTGCATTATATTTCTCTAATAAGATATCAGGTTGATAAGAAAGTTTAGCACGGCGGAGGTTTTCTACTCCCATATCCTCTTCTCTGTTAATGTAGGTGTAGCCATCCGTTTCATTCAGTGCAAACTCCTGATTAACTATGGTGTATGCTCCATGAATAGAGGTGAATGCTTTTTCGACATGTACAACAATTGTATCTTCAGTTAGCGGCTCTCCAATAGAAAACGCTACTATTTCATTATCTACACATATTAGTCCTCCTCTGAGATTGAGTCTCTCAAAATTCTCTAACATAATTGTTGTTGCAAAATCATCGTAAATAAGCGATGGGTCTTTTTCTTCGATATTTAACTCCATCCACTTATCAAGCATAACCTTACATTCTCTCACTAACTCCGGATTATTTGTAAGTGTTTTATACTTCCAATCGTTCTCTCGTTTAAATCTATTGATATGATTGCGTTTAGATTGAAGTTTTTTTCCTTTTAACTCTCTTAATTTATCCACAGTGTATATATAATCGGAAACACTGCGGTTAAGTTTAAAGTTAAATGTATTTGGAAAAGCTTTCTCTACCTCATCAATCATTTCTTTAGTCATACCTCTAATCTGAAAAATAGTATCGAACTGTTTATGATCTTCCAGAATGATTTCTATACCTTCTTTAATATCACCAGTACCAATAGGTTTCAAGTATGAGTTGCGACCATTGTTATCTTTAAACCTGATGAAGAGCCAATCATCGGTAACAGCGAACTGTGTATTAAATTTTTTACCCCAAGCATACAAATTAGTAAAGCAAAGGTCTGAGGCTCTGTAGTTTTGAGACTGTAATTTCGAATCTATAACTTCTCTATCTTCCAGCTCTATATCTTTAAATGTAATCATATGGTAATTATCTGACGCAAATTGAACAATTTTAAATGGGAAAAGTTTAAAAATAAAAAACGGAACGATAATTTAATTCTCATTCCGTCTAAAAGTTGGTTAGCTTAAAACTTTTTAAACCCCATTATTTCTTTTACATCATTAACAGTTTTTGAGGCACTCTCTCTTGCTTTTTCTGCTCCTTCACGAGTTACTTTCCTTAAATACTCATCGTCTCTCTCTATCTCGAGCATTCTTTCGCGGATTGGAGTGGTTACCTTTATGATGTCTTCTGCAAGCTGTTTTTTAAGGTCGCCGTAACGTATCTCACATAAGTTCCATTTGTCTTCGTAATACCCTACAACTTCAGGTGTAGAAACAACATTAAGAATAGTAAATAAATTTTCTATATAGTCAGGTTTTTCTGAGTTTTGTTTTGTTGGTCCAGAGTCAGTAAGTGCTCTCTTTACCTTCTTCTCAATTTCTTTTGGTGTATCGCTCAGATATATTGCATTCCCTTCTGACTTGCCCATCTTGCCACTGCCATCGAGTCCCGGTATCTTTACTAATTTATGCCCAAAATTATATGCCACCGGCTCTTTAAAATATTCTACGTTATAAAAATGGTTGAACCGTCTTGCAAAACGTCGAGTCATCTCAAGATGTTGTTCCTGATCCTTACCTACAGGAACTTTATCTGCATTATGAATCAAGATATCAGCTGCCATTAGTGTTGGATAGGTTAGTAAGCCAGCATTAACATTCTCGGGTTGCTTTCGCGCTTTTTCTTTAAACGATGATGTTTTCGATAATTCTCCTAGATAGGCATGCATATTAAGATAGAGATACAATTCAGTTGTTTCTATCAGATCGCTTTGTACATAGATTACCGATTTCTCTGGATCTATACCTGCTGCCAAGTAATCAACGAGTACATTTTTCACATTTTTATGCAACAACTTCGGATCTGGGTGAGTTGTAAGTGAATGTATATCTGCTATGAAAAAATAACATTTGTTATCCTCCTGCATCCTTGTAAAATTCTGAAGTGCACCATAGTAATTACCCAGGTGCAGCTTGCCAGTTGAACGAATGCCGCTTAAAACAATATCCATAAATTTAGTTTCTATTCTATTAACATGCAAAGGTAAGAAAAAAAGAGCAAAAGAACTGTTGTTTACTTTATCAATAAATCCTATCTTTGGTTATTGAATTTTACATCTTTTCAATAATTTATTTCAAATGAAGATAAAATTCTTTTTTAATTATTTAGAACGATTCTATTAAAGAAATATTTCTTTAAATCATTCTTAAATGACAAGAAAAAGTACTATTTTTGTAGCAGTAAAAGCATATTGAATCACTGTTTGTGCACACATTTTAACAACACAAGTAAGTCCTATTTATAATCAGACAAATATAATTTACAAATCAAATAATCATTAAAATTAAAATCTATGAGTTGGTTAATTAAATCATCTATCGGACGGAAGTTCGTGCAGAGTATTTCCGGTCTGTTCCTGATACTGTTCTTGTTGTTTCATGCAGCAATGAATTTGGTACTCATTTTTAATTACGAGACCTACAACTTCTTGGCGAATGAAATGCTTGGAGCAAATTGGTGGGCAATTGTTGGAACTATAGTAATATTCTTCGGATTCGGGGTTCATATCATATACTCCATTATTCTGACTATTCAAAACAGAAAAGCCAGAGGTAATATTAGATACGCTTCATCAAGTAAAAATAATGCGACTTGGTCATCAAAAAACATGTTTGTATTGGGATTAGTAATCCTGCTGTTTGTTATATTGCACTTATACCAAATGTGGTATCATATGCAGTTTAAAGAACTCTTTATGATTGAAGGAGCAAGACACGACAGTGCACAGCTTGTTGAAGAAGTTTTCTCAAATGTATGGATGGTGGCAATTTATGTTGTATCATTTATTGCTCTTTGGTTCCACCTAACTCATGGTTTCTGGAGTGCACTTCATACAGTTGGTTGGAATAACGACATCTGGATGAAAAGAATTAAAGTGTTTGGAAACGTTTTAGCATCGCTTATTTGCTTAGCATTTATTGCAGTGGCAGTACTCATGCACCTCGGTTTTTCCAACTTATTAGCTTAACTAAAGAAAATCAAACATTATGAATAAATTAGATTCTAAAATACCAAAAGGCCCTTTAGCCGAAAAGTGGTCAAACTATAAAAGCAACCAAAAACTAGTTAACCCCGCAAATAAACGACGCCTTGACATTATTGTTGTTGGTACCGGATTGGGAGGCGCATCAGCTGCAGCTACACTAGGAGAGCTTGGATTTAATGTTTTAAACTTCTGCATTCAGGATTCACCACGCAGAGCTCACTCAATTGCTGCTCAAGGTGGAATTAATGCTGCAAAAAATTATCCAAACGACGGCGATTCGGTTTACCGACTGTTTTACGACACTATTAAAGGAGGTGACTATCGTGCTCGAGAAGCTAATGTTTATCGTCTAGCAGAAGTATCAAATGAGATTATAGACCAGTGCGTGGCACAGGGTGTCCCCTTTGCAAGAGAGTATGGCGGCATGCTAGATAACCGCTCTTTCGGAGGGTCACAGGTATCACGTACTTTCTATGCACGTGGACAAACGGGGCAACAACTTTTACTTGGTGCATACTCAGCATTAAGTAGAGCAGTAAATAAGAAGCAGGTAAAACTATATACTCGTTACGAAATGGTTGACCTGGTAATAGTTGATGGTCGCGCTCGTGGTATCATTGCACGCAACTTAATTACAGGTAAACTTGAGCGATTTGCTGCTCATGCAGTTGTTATTGCAACCGGAGGATATGGAAATGCATTCTTCCTGTCTACAAATGCTATGACTTCAAACGGATCAGCAGCATGGCAGTGCTATAAAAAAGGAGCTTATTTTGCTAACCCATGTATGACACAGATACACCCAACATGTATTCCTGTACATGGTGAATTCCAATCGAAACTGACATTAATGTCAGAGTCACTTCGTAACGACGGACGCATATGGGTACCTAAAAATATTGAAGATGCTAAGGCTATCAGAGAGGGTAAACTAAAACCTACTCAAATAAAAGAGGAGGATAGAGATTACTATCTGGAAAGAAGATATCCTGCTTTCGGTAACTTGGTTCCACGAGATGTTGCATCTCGCGCAGCAAAAGAGCGTTGCGATGCTGGTTACGGAGTAGGGACAACAGGACTTGCCGTATACCTAGATTTTGAAGATGCAATTAAAAGATTAGGCAGAAATGTTGTTGAGGAGCGTTACGGCAACCTTTTCCAAATGTATGAAAAGATTGTTGATGATAATCCTTACGAGACACCAATGATGATTTACCCTGCTATTCATTATACCATGGGAGGTATCTGGGTTGACTATGAACTTCAGAGCACTATTCCTGGACTCTTTGCAATTGGAGAGGCAAACTTCTCAGATCACGGAGCTAACCGACTTGGAGCATCAGCTTTAATGCAGGGATTAGCTGATGGATATTTTGTTCTTCCATATACAATTCAAAATTATCTGTCAGATCAGATTTCAGTTCCAAGAATTAAAACAGATACTCCTGAGTTTGATAAAGCAGAAAAAGATATCAATGATCGTATAGAAAAACTGTTAAACATAAAAGGTAAACGTTCTGTAGATAGTATTCATAAAGAACTTGGTCACATTATGTGGGAATACGTAGGTATGGACCGTAATGAAGATGGACTTAAAGAAGCGATTAAAAGAATTGAAAAGGTTAAGAAAGAGTTCTGGAGCAACGTGCGTATACCTGGAGACAGAGAAACGCTAAATATGGAACTCGAGAAAGCATTGCGTCTAGCCGACTTTATCGAAACTGGTGAACTTATTGCTCATGATGCTCTAGATAGAGAAGAGTCTTGCGGAGGTCACTTCCGTTCAGAACATCAAACACCGGAGGGTGAAGCGATGAGAAACGATGAGGAGTTCGCATATGTATCCTGTTGGGAATACCAAGGAGATAACACCCCTGTTATGCATAAGGAACCACTAGATTATGAATTTATCGTTCGTCAACAGAGAAACTACAAATCTTAACCTGTTGATAATAAAGCAGTATAAAAAATAAAAAGAACAATCATGGATAAAGATATCAACATAAAAGTAAAAGTTTGGCGTCAGAACGGACCTAAGGATAAGGGACATTTTGAAACATTCCCATTAGAAAATATTTCACAAGGCAGTTCATTTCTAGAGATGCTCGATATCCTAAACGAAAAACTAATAAATGAAGGCAAAGAACCTGTAGTGTTTGATCATGACTGTCGTGAAGGAATTTGCGGTATGTGTAGTCTTTACATCAACGGTCATCCACATGGTCCAGATGAAGACATTACAACCTGCCAGCTCCACATGCGTACTTTTAATGAAGGTGACACTATTACTGTAGAACCATGGCGTTCAACAGCCTTCCCTGTGATTAAGGATCTTATTGTAGACAGAACATCATTTGATAAGATTATTCAAGCTGGTGGATACACTTCTGTTAATACTGGAGGTACACCTGATGCAAATGCTATACTTATTCCTCATGAAGATGCCGAGATGGCAATGGATGCAGCTGCATGTATAGGATGTGGAGCATGCGTTGCAGCATGTAAAAATGGTTCTGCAATGTTATTCGTCTCTGCAAAAGTAAGTCAATTGGCACTTCTTCCACAAGGAAAGGTAGAAGCTTCAAGAAGAGCAAAATCGATGGTTGCTAAAATGGATGAGCTTGGATTCGGCAATTGTACTAACACTGGCGCTTGCGAAGTAGAATGTCCAAAAAATATTTCGATTTCAAATATTGCCAGACTTAATCGTGAATACTTAAAAGCTAAGTTTAAAGACTAAATATTAGGCTTAAAGACATAATTATTAAAGCGTTCTGAGTCCTAATTATAGGACCAAGAACGCTTTTTTCGGAAACTATTAACTATAATTAGTAAAACAATTCCTATCTTCTTTGTTTAAATAGAGTGTCATAAAATTAATTCAATACTTTAGGCACTTTTAAGAAAACAAGTGTTTTTACTAAAAAAGACTAGTATGAAAACAAAAAGAATTATCACAAGCGTTATAATACTTTTTTTATTATCAGCGCTAACTACACCTGCAATTTCACAAGTTAAATTTGGTGTAAAAGGAAGTGTCGGACTTAACAATCCTAACTTTAGCACACCAGGCGAAACCTTTAACGTAGAGAATATGACGTCTTACAGTATAGGACCTGCAATTGAAGCAATGTTTGTACCACTTGGTGCTGCAAATTTTGGAATAGAAGCTGCTTTATTGTATAATGATAACCGTATGTCTATTTCAAGGTTACAAGGTGAAGGTGGCGACACAGAGGTATCTAATCGTTATTTGAATCTTCCTGTTAATGCAAAGATTAAATTTGGTCTAGGATTACTCCCTCTAAAACTCTTCGGAACAGCTGGTCCTTGGGCTGGTTATCTAATTGATGGAGAAGAGTTTAATTTAGACAACGTATCGGACGAAATTAAAGCTAAAGAATTTCAAGCAGGAGCTAACATAGGCTTTGGTGTGGAGGTCTTAAACATGTTACAAGTAGGTTTAAATTACAGTGTTAAACTTACTGATAATTATTCAGAAGATATCCCAAACTGGAGTGAGCCATTAAATGGTAAAGGTGAATCATGGACTATAACAGGTACAATCTACTTCTAGTTCATGTATGCAGATGTAATTCTTCCGCTTCCTTTTTCCGATCTGTATACATACACGGTTCCTGCTGATATGCAGGATCATATTGCAAAAGGATTCAGAGTTATTGTACCTTTTGGCACAAAAAAACATTACACTGCAATTGTAAAGCGAGTTCACAACATCGCACCAAAAAATTTTAAAACAAAGGAGATTCATTCCCTATTAGATTCACAACCGACTGTTAACGACATTCAGTTTAAATTATGGGAATGGATCTCTTTTTATTATATGTCTCCTATAGGTGATGTTTTTAATGCTGCTTTACCATCATCTATGAAATCAGACAATATTAAAAGTAATTTTATCCCAAAAACTGAAACTTATTTAAAAATAAACACTAAAATCAATCCCAATTCTATACACGAAATAATTGGAAAAGCAAAAAAACAACAATCACTTTATAATAAATTATACAACTACTTTGAAGAAAATAAGGTAACAAAGATTAGTAAGAAAGATATTTTATCTTTTGAAAACTATTCAACATCAGTAATTAATGGGTTATTGCAAAAGAATATACTGCAAACATTTAGATTAGAAGTAGGTCGAATAGAAAGTGAAACAAAAGCTATTAGAAAACCCTACCCCCTCTCAGACATACAAAGTACATCATTTGAAAAGATAAAAACTATTTTTAAGAATAAACCTACCTGCCTATTACATGGAGTTACTTCAAGTGGTAAAACAGAGATTTATATACATTTAATAGAATACTACAAAGCCCAAGGCAAGCAGATTCTTTATCTACTTCCGGAAATTGCACTAACTTCGCAACTAAAACAAAGACTTATAGCTGTCTACGGAAGCAAAATAGGTCTATATCATTCCAAAATTAATGATAACGAAAGAGCTGAAATATGGAGAAAAATGCTATCTAGTGAACCATATGAGATTATTGTTGGAGTGCGGTCGTCTTTATTTCTTCCTTTTAAGAATTTAGGACTTGTTATTGTTGATGAAGAACATGAAACCAGCTATAAACAAAACGAACCAGCACCCAGGTATCACGCAAGAGACACAGCTATAATGCTTGCACACCTGTTTAAAGCTAAAACAATCTTAGGCTCTGCAACTCCTTCACTAGAATCATACAACAATGCAATAAATGGCAAATATGGTTTTGTAAGCTTAAAAGAAAGATATAATAACTTATTGATGCCAGAGATTAAAATTGAAAACACATACGAATTAATCAAAAGAAAAAAGATGAAGACTGTTCTAGCACCAGCACTAAAGACAACGATGCAACAAGTGCTTGAAGCAGGAGAACAGGTTATTCTGTTCCGTAATAGACGAGGATTTTCTTCTCTGATAGAATGTAAACAGTGTGCATGGAATCCTAAGTGCAATAAATGTGATGTTACCCTTACCTATCACAAAATGCGTAATCGCTTGGTATGCCACTACTGTAACACTACATATAAAATGCCTTCTGTATGCCCCTCGTGTCAATCTGATACGCTTGACACACTAGGAAAAGGCACAGAACAACTAGAAGAAGAAGTTTGTAAATTATTTCCCAATTATGTTGTCGGCCGTATGGATATGGATACAACACGTGGAAAAAACTCTTACGATAAGATTATTGAAAAATTTCAAGAAAAGCAAATAGATATACTTGTGGGAACACAAATGCTTTCTAAAGGACTAGATTTTGAAAATGTTGGGGTTGTTGGAATAATCTCTGCAGATTCCTTACTTAACTACCCTGATTTCAGATCTCATGAGAGAGGCTTTCAGCTTATGATGCAAGCAGCTGGTCGAGCAGGAAGAAAAAAACAACAGGGCAAAGTAATCATTCAAAGCAGCGATCCTACTCAACCGATTTATAGCCATATCTTAAATTATAATTACGAAGGGTTCTATACAGAACAAATTACTGAAAGGAAGCTTTTCAGGTATCCACCTTTCACTCGATTGATTTGCATCGTGTTTAAAGATAAGAATGAAAATAAAGTTGATAAAGGTGCAAATCTTTTTGCGCATATGATAAAGCCATCATTAGGAAATATGGTATTAGGCCCCAATAAGCCTGTTATCAGTCGCATACAACAATATAATATTAGAGAAATACTTCTAAAGCTAGATAATAATATGTCAGCATCAAAAATCAGGGATTTTCTTAAACAAACTGAAGTAAAAATAAGAGAAGAAATAGAATTTAAGTATTTACAGATATATTACGACGTAGATAAAATGTAATAATATTAAATAGAAAGAACCGACACTTCTTTTCGAAATATCGGTTCTCTAATTTTTTCTCATCGCAAATGCGACTCTATTTCATTTCAATTTCTTCTTTCAGATCGATTTCATTTCCTTCTTTATCGTAAAATTCATACTGCAGGAAACCCAACTTTTGATTTGGGATTATTTTCAAACCTGCATTATACTTTTTCTTCCATTTACTTTTTAATGAAAAGAAACCTTGCTGAACATAAGCTGCAACATATGGATGAATGTGCAGACTGAATTTCTTCACTTTTAGAGTATTTACTAAATAATCAACTTTTCCTTCTAAAGTATCAGTAAAAAGGAATGATGATTTAATTTTTCCTTTACCAAAGCAAGTGGGGCATACTTCGCTTGTAGTAACTTCCATTTCGGGTCTAACTCGCTGACGCGTAATCTGCATTAGTCCGAACTTACTCAATGGCAATATGTTATGTTTGGCTCTATCACTCGACATCAACTCCTGCATTGTAGATAGCAGCTTGTTACGATGATCGCCTTTATTCATATCGATAAAGTCAATAACAATAATACCTCCCATATCACGCAATCGTAATTGCCGGGCTATCTCTTCTGCAGCTGCTATGTTTACTTCATATGCACTGTCTTCCTGACCTAGCTTCGATTTATTTCGATTGCCACTGTTCACATCAATTACATGCAATGCTTCAGTGTGATCTATAATCAGATAAGCACCATTTTTAAATGTAACAGTTTTACCAAAGAGCGATTTTACCTGTTTTGTTACGCCGAAGTTGTCTAATATAGGTAATGCACCTTTATATTCCTTTACGATATTTTTCCTATCGGGTGCAATTAAATTAACATACTCGGCAATCTGTTTAGCCACATCTTTGTCATTGATGTGAATCTGTTCAAAAGAGGGATTAAATATATCACGTAACAGAGCTACTGTGCGTCCTGTCTCTTCATATACAAGAGATGGAGCTTTAGCTCTCTGTATCTTACCGATACAATCTTCCCATCTTTTAACCAATACTTTAAGTTCACCATCAAGGTCGGCAACTTTTTTACCTTCAGCATTAGTTCGTATTATAACTCCGTAGTTTTTTGGTTTAATACTCTGAATTAGCTGACGAAGGCGTGCTCTCTCCTCGCGTGACTTAATTTTCTGCGAAATTGATACTCTATTGATGAATGGTATCAAAACCATAAATCTTCCTGCGAAAGATATCTCTGAAGTTAATCTTGGGCCTTTTGTTGAAATTGGTTCTTTTGCTATTTGCACCAATATCTCTTGTCCAACAGAAAGAACATCAGTAATCAATCCATCTTTATCAATCTCTGGCTGCAACTTCATCTTCTGGAGTTGCAGATTCTTTTTCTTGTCTCCAACCTGCTTCTGAAATTGCAGAATCGAGTTGAATTCAACCCCTAAATCTAAATAGTGAAGAAAAGCGTCCTTTTTATGGCCCACATTCACAAAAGCTGCGTTAAGGGCGGGCATAAGTTTTTTAACCTTACCCATGTAGATACTGCCAACCGAAAATGATTCATCTTGATTTTCCTGCTGTAATTCTACTAACTTATTGTCTTCGAGAACAGCAATCGTAATCTCTTTTGGTTGAACATCTACAACAAGTTCGCTTGTCACAATTGTTCGTTTTAAATGTTTAATAATAATTTTGGGCTTCTGTCGTCACAACAGAAATAAGGTTCTCTCTTGAACCTATTATTTGCTTTATACACAAAGAACAAACTTATAACCATAAAGGTTTTACAATAAGTTTGTTCCTGTATATTTTCAACAAAGACTACAGGTCTATTTTTTCTTCTTGTGCCTGTTTTTTCTTAGTCTTTTCTTTCTCTTGTGGACAGACATTTTATGCCTCTTTCTTTTTTTTCCGCTTGGCATGCTTTAATCTCCTATTAATTAAGTTAATCTACTTTTAATTTTTTCACCTGACCTACAAATGTTTTTGAAGGTTTGAATGCTGGTATATTGTGTGCAGGTATAATTATTGTTGTATTTTTTGAAATGTTGCGAGCTGTTTTCTGAGCTCTTCTTTTAACGATGAAACTACCGAAACCTCTTAAATAAACATTATCATCGTTAGCTAATGAATCCTTCACAACATCCATAAAAGATTCAACTGTTGCTAAAACTGATGTTTTATCAACACCTGTCCTTTTCGCAATTTCGTTTACAATATCTGCCTTAGTCATTTTTATTTATATTTATATTATTAATAATTACACCAACTACTATTAGTAAAATTTTGGACTGCAAATATATAGCTTTTTTTTCATCCCTAAAAATAAATGCATGTAATTTTTTCCTTTTTTGACTATTTTAGTTGTTATCGTAAAATAAAGAATAAAAAAGCAATAGAATACGATTTATAAATACAATAGCAGAAATGAAGTTGTGTAATATTGAAATAATTATTAATTTTGCTTTACAGCGATATGCTGTATATAAACCAAAAAAAGTTATTTATATGTCTGTTAACAAAGTTATTTTAGTAGGAAACGTGGGTAAAGACCCTGATATGAAGTATTTTGATAATGATAATGCAATAGCAAATTTTTCAGTTGCAACCAATGAAAGAGGCTTTACAACGTCTAGTGGCACACAAATACCCGACAGAACAGAGTGGCATAATGTTGTTTGCAGAAGAGGACTAGCACAAATAGCAGAAAAATTTGTAAAGAAAGGCACACTAGTATATATAGAAGGGAAGATCCGCACACGTTCGTATGACGACCAAAGTGGAGTTAAAAGATACGTAACTGAAATTATTGCAGACAGTCTTGAATTACTAAGCCGTAAAGCAGGCGGAGAATATGAGCCAAGCGCACCTAAATCCGAGTCGACACCTCAAAATGGTCCTCAGCAAGATTTCGATGATGCTTCTGATGTTGATGATTTACCATTTTAATTAATAAATCGCCACTTGGACCCTGAACCGTTATCTTTATTAAACTCAATATCGCTGGCATACATTCCAGCTCTGTTAGACTTTGCATTAATAATTTTGCTATTTATACTTATAATTATTAATGCAATAGTCTCCGGATCGGAGAAAGCATTTTTTACACTAGAGAAGAACTTACCTGACAACCTTAATATCACTGAAGATAACAAGAAGATTCGGGTACTTAATCTTCTTAAAAAGCCCGAAAAGTTATCAGCATCTTTAGTATTAACCTATCATCTTCTAAATGTTACAATAACAGTTTTTACTATTTACCTGCTTAATAAATTACCCTACTTTGCAACAAATGCCAGAGAGACACTCTTGCTAGAGGTTCTCATTGCAGTTTGTCTGATATTATTTTTTATTGAATTATTACCAAAACGAATCGCTGCAAAAGATCCATTACGATTTGCAATAAAAAATGTAGAAATAATTGGATCCATTAATAGATTAATTTATCCCATATCTTCGTTTCTCAGCAAAATTGGACTACTCAATAGAGGCATCATGCAAAATCTTTCTATCGAACAACTAAAAATTGATCTATCTCAATCCGACGATACATCTCGTGAACAAGAAAAAGAGATGCTTGAAGGCATTATTCGTTTTAGAGATAAAAGTGTAGATGACATAAAGGTGTCGAGAGGTGATATGGTTGCCATTAATATCCTCTCTCCATTTGAAGAGGTTATCGGATTTATAGTTGATGCAGGTTATTCACGAATACCCGTTTTCGAAGAAAATCCCGATCACATAAAGGGAATACTATATGTAAAGGATCTACTACCTCATATAGGAAAACCTCATAACTTTAAATGGCAATCACTTATTAGATCTGCATATTTTGTTCCTGGCACAAAAAGGATAGACGATCTTCTGGAAGAGTTTCGTTCCAATAAAATACATATGGCAATAGTTGTAGATGAGTATGGTGGTACATCTGGACTAATTACAATGGAAGATATTCTAGAAGAGATAGTAGGTGATATCAGCGATGAATATGACGAGGAGTTTCCTTTGTATACAATTGCAGCAGATGGGTCCTATATATTTGAAGGTAAAACACCAATAGAAGATTTTTTAAAAATCACAAGCATACCCGAAAAAGATTTCGAGTTGATGAGCGATGAAGTAGACACACTTGCAGGCTTACTTCTGGAGCTAAAGGGCGACTTTCCAAAACGAAAAGAGAGCTTTACATATAAGAAGTATAAGTTTCAGGCTGAAGAAATGAGTAAAAAGCGGATTTTAAAAGTGCGTTATTTCCCAATTTAACTATGTTAATCAGAAAAGAACATTTCGGTAATGGTAGTCTAATGGGTATTTGGAAAATGGAAGAGTCCATAAACGAACTCATTAATTATTTTCCTCCTGAGGCAAGAGTTGATGCTGAAAATAGCATCAATAATATAGGTTCAACCCGAAGATCTCTGGAACTGTTAACAAGCCGTATTATGGTACTTGAACTATTAGGAGAAGTAAAAACAATATTAAATCAAGCAGACGGAAAACCATATCTCGATGACAACTCATTTAATATAAGCATATCCCATACAAAAGATTTTGTTGCCATACTGCTGCATAAAAACTTCTCTGTTGGTATAGACATAGAAACCATATCAGACAGAGTAGAAAATATAGCCGACAGATTTATCTCTGACAAGGAGTATATTAATCCTGACAAGAAAATTACACACCTCTTACTTCACTGGTCTATAAAAGAGTGTCTTTATAAAGTAATTAATGAGCAAGGCATAGATTTTAAACATCAACTTTATGTGGTTCCATTTGAACCGACACTAGTCGGAACTATTGAGGCACAAGAAATTAAAACCAATAAAAAACAAACCTTTGTACTCAATTACGAAGTACATCCCTCATATGTGCTCACCTGGGTAACAGACACAAAAAACGCTCCAGGATTTCCGGAGCGTTCTTAAATCTAAATATATCTTTTCAGATTTATTATACTGTAAGTGATACACGTTTAAACGAAAGCACTTCAAGTTCTTTGTCACTTTCTTTCAAAAACTGTTCAATAGTTTTCTTAGGATCTTTCACATAGTCCTGTTGAAGTAAAGTAGACTCTTTATAAAACTTCTGAAGAGAACCTTCTGCAATTCTATCAAGTAAGTTTTCTGGTTTACCAGCTTCTCTTGCCTTTTCGCGTGCAATTTGAAGTTCCTTCTCTTTAACTTCTGCAGGAATGCTATCAGCTGTAATAGCAATTGGGTTCATAGCTGCAATTTGCATAGCTAAATCCTTTGCTACTTGCTCATTAGCAACCTCTTTATTGAAACCAACAATAGTTGCAAGCTTGTTACCTAAATGGATATATGAAGTAACATAAGGAGCAGAAATTTGCTCATAGTATCCAAGTTCCATTTTCTCGCCTGTCGCAGCCATTTTATCTGTAATAACTTGCGAAATTGTTCCGTTAGGAAGTTCAAGCGCAAGCAACTGCTCAAGTGATTCAGGTTTATTAGCAATTGCAGCATCTAGAATTTGCTCTGTTAAAGCTATATAGTCATCATTTTTTGCTACAAAGTCAGTCTCACACTGCAAAGCTACAACAGCTGCAAAGCCACCATCTACTTTCGCTAGTACACATCCTTCCGTTGCATCACGGTCTTCGCGTTTAGCAGCTACTGCCTGTCCTTTTTTGCGAATAATCTCCATAGCTTTATCGAAATCTCCGCCTGCCTCGTTAAGTGCGTTTTTGCAATCCATCATTCCTGCACCTGTCATTTTGCGAAGATGCTGGATATCTGCCATTGTTACTGCCATATTCTAAAATATCTTTATTTAATTATTATTCGTCAACCTCTTCATCCTTCGCAAACTTGCTTACAACAGCAGCCTTCATCGCTTCAGAATCCTCTTTCTTTACACGCTCTTTTCTTGCTGCTTTTGTTTTGCGCTCTCTGCGTTGTGTTGATTCTTCCGATTGTTCTTCTGCGGCTGCAGCATCAGCTTTCTCCACTTTACGTTCTTCAAGACCTTCTTTAATAGAATCACAAAGAACACCCATAATCAGGTCAATTGCTTTTGCAGCGTCATCATTTGCAGGGATTACAAAATCCACATCCTTTGGGTCGGAGTTAGTATCAACAATTGCAAATACTGGAATTCCTAAACGCTGAGCTTCTCTTACAGCAATTTGCTCCTTCATAACATCAACTACAAATATAGCAGAAGGAAGACGAGTCATATCCTGAATAGAACCAAGGTTCTTTTCAAGCTTAGCACGCTGACGAGTAACCTGCAGTTTCTCTCTTTTTGATAATGTGTCAAAAGAACCATCCTTAATCATCTTATCAATGCTGCTCATTTTCTTAACAGCTTTGCGGATAGTAGGGAAGTTTGTAAGCATACCACCTGGCCAACGCTCAATAACGTAAGGCATGTTAATGCTTTGTGATCTTGTTTCTATAACAGGTTTTGCCTGTTTTTTTGTTGCTACAAAGAGGATCTTCTTTCCAGATTTAGCCATCTGCCTCATAGCGGCTGCAGCTTCTTCTGTCTTAGCAATAGTTTTATAAAGATCGATAATGTGAATACCATTACGCTCCATAAAAATATAAGGAGCCATAGCTGGATTCCATTTTCTTTTCAAGTGGCCGAAATGAGCTCCGGCTTCAAGAAGTTGGTCAAATTCTAATTTTGCCATGTTTTGTTTTAAATTATTCGTTTACATTCTTTTTCATTAACTGAATCGTAAGGTAGATTACCCTCCAATAGTATAAACCATTACTGATAACATCCTTACAATTTAGATACTAAACGCTTAAGCCGACAATGCAGCTTTTATATAATAAACCGGCAAAAACACCGGTTCATATGATACCTGAAAATACAGGTTAACGTTTCGAGAACTGGAATTTCTTCCTTGCACCTGGCTGACCTGGTTTTTTACGTTCAACTACACGTGGGTCGCGTGTAATAAATCCAGCTGCTCTTAATGCTGCTTTGTCTTCAGCATTTATTTTTACTAAAGCGCGAGCAATTCCTAGCCTAACAGCTTCCGACTGTCCTTTATAACCACCACCATCAAGATTCACTCTTATGTCGTACTTTTCAGCAACATCAAGTGTATTTAATGGTTGTTTTACAATAAACTGAAGTATTGA
>CAZSBA010000032.1:0-23226 GCA_964605035.1 uncultured Proteiniphilum sp.
TGTTCATTTTTTTTCTTTCTTAAATCATTAAAAAATCCCAATATCATAAAAAGTGAAAGAATGATTATATAAAACAGGTCCCCAATTTCCATAATTTGATTAATTTTGTAACAGGACAAAAATAGTTATTTTTTACCTGTTTAAGAATGTTTTGGAGAAAAAAAATCGAGAGCAACTTCACAGTCACTCTCGAGCATCTTTAACCAAAACCTTAACTATGAAAAAAATTTTATTTTTTCCTTATTACAAAAATAGGAAAAGAAACGTAATAATGCAACATAAGTGATTTAAAATTAATATTTAACTTTTCTTATTCGGTGTAATAATCATAATCACAGTTTTTAAAAAGTTTCAAAAGAGGTAAAGATGGATTCACAAAACATAAAAGACAAAAAACTATTTATAGAAACATACGGGTGTCAGATGAATGTAGCTGATACAGAAGTTGTAGCTTCTATTATGGAGATGGATGGATATACATTAACTGATGACGATAAAGAAGCTGATGCTATATTCGTAAATACTTGCTCAATCAGAGAAAATGCTGAGCAGAAGGTAATTCAGCGACTTGAATACTTCCAGTCGCTCAAGAGAAAGAGCAAGGATAACATAATTATTGGTGTTTTGGGCTGTATGGCAGAGAGGGTAAAATCTGACCTTATAGATAATCATAATGTTGATGTTGTTGTTGGTCCTGATGCCTACCTGGATCTTCCAAACCTAGTTGGAGCTGCAGAGCAGGGAGAAAAAGCTATGAATGTTGAGCTATCTAAAACGGAGACATATAAAGATGTTATGCCTTTAAAATTAAACGGAAGTAATATTTCTGGCTATATATCTATTATGCGTGGGTGTGACAAGTTTTGCACATATTGCATTGTACCATTTACTCGTGGAAGAGAGCGCAGCAGAGAGCCTGAAAGCATACTAAACGAACTGCGTAGCATGCAGGAAAAAGGCTTCAGGGAAGTTATTTTGTTAGGCCAAAACGTAAATTCATATAAATTTAAAGATCAAGACAGAGTTATAGATTTCTCAGATCTTCTTGCCTTAGTTGCAGAGCAGGCACCTGAAATAAGGATACGCTTTACTACATCTCACCCATGGGATATGAATGACAAGACTCTGGAAACAATAGCTAAGTATAAAAATTTGGCAAATTATATTCACTTGCCTGTACAATCGGGCAGCTCACGTATGCTTAAACTCATGAACAGGAGATACGATCGAGATTGGTATATGGAAAGAATATCAGCAATTAAGCGTATCATTCCAAATTGTGGTCTTTCGACAGATATCATGTGTGGTTTTCATTCAGAAACTGAGGAGGATCATAAAGAAACACTTTCGTTAATGCGTGAAGTAGGGTTCGATTCTGCATTCATGTTTAAATATTCGGAGAGACCTGGCACCTATGCTGCAAAAAAACTGGATGACAATATAAGTGACGAAATAAAGTCAAGAAGATTACAAGAGATAATAGACCTTCAGTTAGAGCTGTCTCGTGAAAGCAATGAGAAAGATTTGGGTAAGGAATTTGAAGTGCTGATTGAAGGATTTTCAAAACGCTCGAGAGAACAATTGTTTGGTAGAAACGAACAAAACAAAGTTGTCATTTTTGATAAAAAAAATTATCGTATTGGACAATTTGCAAAGGTTAAAATAACAGGCTTCACTTCGGCAACTTTATTCGGAGAAACATTATAAAGAACTATAATTTGATCCAGTTCTCATAAACATTTTTGAATATGAAACGTTTTAACTAATACAAAGCCCAAATAAATGGCTATAACACTGTTTTACCTGAATAAAAATAAACAATCTATGATTGTAAACTACAAATAAAAAACCATTAAAGGAAAAAATTATGAAATCAGAAGCAAAATTATTATTAGGTCTC
Organism: uncultured Proteiniphilum sp.; assembly: GCA_964605035.1. GTDB lineage: Bacteria > Bacteroidota > Bacteroidia > Bacteroidales > Dysgonomonadaceae > Proteiniphilum. The sequence goes on from CAZSBA010000032.1 coordinate 1,901, forward strand.
GGAATTGGAATGGCACTAGGCGCTGCAGTTGGCTATATTATGGGAACTGACAAAAGAGAGGAGTGGCTTGATCAGGCAAATGAGTTTGCTGACAAAGTTAGAGCTAATGTAAAATCAGCTGTATATAAAGGTAAAAGCGAAGTACACGATCTAAAAGAAGATATTGATGATCTGGCAGATATAGCGAAAAAAGAGCTGTCAAAACAATAATATCATCAAATTTGATATAAAATGGAAGAAAAAAAAGTAAGTACGTTATTTGAGGAGATGAGAGATGATATTGGAAGATATATCACTAGCACACTTGAACTCGGAAAACTATCAGCCTTCGAAAAAATCAGCTTAGGTTCATCAGCTTTTCTATATGGCTTAATGCTAGGTGGAGTAGCATTAATAGCCTTACTGTTTATCTTTGTAACTGCAGGACTTTATTTGGGAGAACTGCTGAATAGTTTTTGGCAGGGTTTTGGAATTGTTTCAGCTTTTGCTATATTAATATTACTAATATTATTATTATGTAGAAAGCCGATTCAAAATACATTCACAAATCGTATCGCCAGTTTTCTTATGAAACAGGATGATAAGGATGAAAAAACAAGCGACAAATGAGCAGGTATAAATTAAATCCACTTGAAGAATTGCGACTGGAAAAAAAACGTCACAAAGAAGAGCGTGCAATTGCCAGTCAGCGTTTATCCTATGAATTACAGTACCTGAATGACAATTGGGGATCGATGCTAACCAAAGGTGTTACATCATCCATAAGGTCTAAGCTTACAGAAACAGTTGACAGCCTATCAACTTCATCTTCATCATCAATTACTCCATTTGTTACAAAGGGACATACTTCTTGGCTAAACAATGCTGCACTGCAAATTATAATGTCTAATTTACCATTTATAGGTTCAGTTACATGGAAATTTGCGAAACCGGCACTATTTGCTTTTGGCGCTAAAAAAATAACATCTGTTTTATTTGGAGGTAAGCGAAAAAGAAGGTAACTCTAGATTCTTCTATTTTTAAATATTTGATCTGTGAACGGTGCTTACACCGTTCACTTTCGCTATTTTAGCACAGAGTTGATTTACCTCTTCGGCACTGTGAACATGCACATTAAATTTACCCTCAAATATTCCATCATTTGAAGACACATTTACACTTTGTATATTTACAATAACATCTTCTGCAAGTTTAGCTAGTATGGAACCTAGTATACCTACTCTATCGATGCCGGTAAACACTATTGATGCTAAGAATGAGTATTGACGATAATCTCCCCACGCAACATCAATAATTCTGTCGCCATGATTCGATTTTATTCTCAATCCATTTTGACACGATCGCTTATGAACTTCAACCTCTTCTTTATCTGTCACATAACCAAACACATCATCACCTGGTAGAGGATTGCAGCAAGGTAAAATATTGAAGTTTTTCATGAAATTATGCTCCTCGAGTCTGTATATTGATTTTCTGTCAATCTTTGGTTTTTGCCGTAGTACAGAATTAAGAGTCATGTCTCCTTTATTTTCTACCAGCTCTACTAACTCATCACCCTCTTTATAGTCCTTATCTTTTGATTTGTGATCTGTGCCAGGCTTTTTAATGGCACTCATAGCCTGTTTCATATATCTTACAAAAAGATTGTCGCTCTTCTCAGGCTCTTCTTTAACCTTAATAAACATCTGCTTATCTTGAGGAAGAATAATTTCATTATTGCCTATAAGAAAATATAATTCTTCTTTATTCTCTGCATTATAAACATGCAGAATTTTATTAAATGTGGTGTTGTCAATAGGCTCATGACCAAATAACTCATCGAGTATATTTTTACCTTTTTCTGCTATTCGCCTTCGTTGACGCCTGAGAGACGCTTCTATCTTAGTTCTGGCTTTTGCTGTTGACACAAAATTGAGCCACTCTGGTTGAGGATGTACTGATTGAGATGTAATAATCTCTATTTGATCTCCACTGCTTAATTTCTGACTTAATGGTACAAGTGTATGGTTTATTTTGGCTCCAAGGCAATGATCTCCGATACGAGTGTGAATTGAATACGCAAAATCTAGAGCTGTTGCTCCTTGTGGAAGGGTCTTTATCTCTCCCTTGGGTGTGAAAACAAAAATTTCAGAGGAGAAAAGATTCATCTTCACTGTATCTAGAAAATCAATGGCATTGGGATTGGGATTTGATAATATCTCTTGAATAGTTTTGAGCCATTTCTCAAGTTCATTATCTTCCTCTATCTTTCCTTCTTTATATTTCCAATGTGCTGCAAATCCCTTTTCAGCAATATCATCCATACGACGGCTTCTGATCTGTATTTCTATCCACTTACCATCGGGTCCCATAACAGTAAGGTGAAGTGCTTGATACCCGTTTGCTTTTGGATGACTTACCCAGTCTCTGATTCTATCGGGGCGTAACTTATAAATATCTGTAATAGCTGAATATATATCCCAGCATCGTTTCTTTTCGTCAATCCCAGGGGTTAATTCAAAAACAATACGAACTGCAAAAAGATCATAAACCTCATTAAACTCGATACCTTTTTTTTGCATTTTGTTCCAAATGGAGTATACCGACTTAACGCGAGCATGCATTTCGTACTCTATGTCCATTTTATCGAGTGCTTCAACTACGGGTAACGAAAAGTTCTCATATATCTTATTTCTCTCTGGAGCAGTAACTTCTATCTTTTTTGTTAGATCTGCATATGTTTCTGGATGCTCATATTTAAAGCACAGTTCTTCAAGTTCAGTTTTTATAGCAAAGAGTCCCAACCGATGAGCTAATGGAGCATAGATATATAAAGTTTCACCTGTAATCTTATACTGCTTTGTTGGCGACATAGATGACAATGTGCGCATATTATGTAACCTATCGGCTATCTTTATAAGTATTACTCGTATATCATCAGACATGGTAAGAAGAAGTTTACGGAAATTCTCAGCCTGAGCCGAGACATTCTCTCCAAACATGCCACTGGATATTTTTGTAAGGCCATCAACAATAGATGCAATTTTATCGCCAAAAAGAGCTCTAATATCTTCTGCAGTATATTCTGTATCCTCAACAACATCATGCAATAGTGCAGCAGAAATAGATGTTGATCCTAACCCTATCTCTTTTGACACAATTCGTGCAACAGAAAGAGGGTGCAAGATATATGGCTCTCCCGAGCGACGGCGTGCACCTTTATGAGCCTCCTTAGCCATATTAAATGCACGAGTAATTATATCAACCTTCCTTCTGTGGTTAGAATTCAGATAATCGTTTAGAAGAGCTTGAAATTCATTTTCAATTATCTGATCTTCATCTACTACTATTTTATTGTTGTCTACCATATAACTGCTTCGACTTATTTACTCGACAGATGTTTAATACATATATTTATTGACGAAATTACGAATATTTCCAGATATTTATCAAAATAATAGTAAGTTTTTAACTCTCAAAAAAAAATCGATAATATTATTAAGTACTTATGTGAGATTTGTAGTGCTAACTTAAGATAAAGGCTTTTCTTTTAATTAATAAAAACAAGTGAATTTTTTCATATAAAGTGACAAGCTAATTTGAACAAAAAGGTTATAACTTTGTTTCTTCATATAACGGGGGTGCCCACTCATACGGGCTGAGATCATACCCAAATTACCTGATCCGGATAATGCCGGCGTAGGGAGAAAAGATCACAAAGAAGTGATTATTGGTATATATCTTATTTCAAACCCCTTTTTTATTTAACAAACCAGATTGACATAGCTACATTTATTTGTTTGCAATGTTTGTCGTAAATTTTTATTTAAATGAAAAAGGTTATCTTTTTATGTATGTTGATTGTTTTATCAACAAAAGGCTCTCAATTGTCTGCTATTCAACCCGATAGTATTAACCACATCAACCTCGAGGATGTTATTGTTTCAGGTACGCGTGCAGGAAGTAATACACCTGTTTCCTATTCAAATATATCGAAAACTGATATAAGAAAAGATAATGCCGCCAGAAATATCCCTGCTATACTCCAAACTACTCCATCGCTGGTGTCATTTACTGAAGATGGATTAGGTGTGGGAAATACTTATTTTAGAATACGTGGTACAGATGCTACTCGAATTAACGTTACTTTAAATGGGATGCCTCTAAACAACCCTGAAACACAAGAGGTATTCTGGGTAAATCTACCCGATCTTTCCAATTCACTACAAAACATACAGATACAAAGAGGAGTTGGTACATCAACAAACGGATCTGCTGCCTTCGGAGGAAGTATCTCTTTACAGACCACAGGTGCTCGATCTGTGCCTTATGGAGAAGCGTCGACTGCTGTTGGTAGCTACGGAACTTTTCTCTCAAATATTGCTGCGGGTACGGGGATTTTAGATAATGGATTTTCGTTTGATGCTAGCTTTTCTCGGGTGCTAGGCAACGGGTATGTAAGAAATGGAAGCGTGAATCACACGAACCTATATGCCTCACTATCGCATTATACTGATAGGCAGCTAATTCGTTTAAGTTATTTGAAAGGGGTTCAACATACAGGTATTACTTGGGAGGGAGTATCTGATGAACAGATGAAGGATTCTGAATATGGAAGGAAATACAATCCAGCAGGTGAATATTACGATGAAATGGGAAATCGTTTGTATCACGACAATGAAACAGACAATTACTACTCCGATATACTGCAGTTAATCTTTTCGAGAGAGTTTAATAAAAATCTTTATTTGAATGTTGGACTAAGTTATAATCATGGATTTGGTTATTATGAGAACTATCGATATAATCGTAAATACTCTGATTTTGGACTTGAGCCACAAAGTATCGATGGAGTTATATATGAACGTAGTGATTTCATTCGTCAGAAATTAATGCGAAATGATTTCTATGTAGCTAATATTGGTTTAAATTACATTAGAGAAAGATTGAATCTTACTTTTGGAGGAATGTATAGCTTTTATCATGGCGACCATTATGGTAAACTACCTTGGATAAAACATAATGAAAATATTACAGAGAATTTTCAATGGTATGAAAATATTGGGGATAAATATGAAATCAACTTCTTTACAAAAGCTGATTATCAACTGAATGATAAAATATCTCTTTTCGGTGACCTGCAATATAGGCACGTAAATTATGAATTTAGTGGTATAGATGACGATCTTGAAGATCTAACAGGCTTATTTACATACAACTTCTTCAATCCTAAGGCTGGTATTTATATGCAATTAAACAATTGGAGTCAGATATATGCATCTATTGCCGTTGGACAACGTGAACCGTTGCGTGCTGATCTGAAAGATGGCATAAAAGGGGGCTCTTCGGATCCGGTTAAACCTGAACGAATGATTGACTATGAGTTGGGATATAGCTATTACAGCTCGAGGGGGGTACAATTGGGAGCAAATTTATATTATATGGATTATCACAATCAGATGGTACAAACGGGTAAGCTCACTGATATAGGTTATAAGCTGATGGAGAATGTAAAAGACAGTTACCGTGCAGGCTTGGAAATCGAGACAGTAGTACCTTTATTGAACAATAAAATAGTAATTGATGCAAATGCCACTATTAGCAGTAATAAAATTAAAAACTACTTAGCTTGGTTTGATCATTATGATGATCAAAATAATTGGAATTGGGTAGGTCAGATTTCTGAAGAATATGGCAAAACTAACATATCTTACTCACCTAATGTAATTAGTGCAGTTGGAATTACATGGCATCCAACTTCGGTGTTATACTTTACGCTACGGGGTAAATATGTAAGCAAACAATATATGGATAATACATCCGACGATGATAAATCTATAGATGCTTATTTTGTAAATAACCTTTCTGCAGGATATACGTTTAATAAGACACCTATTGGTAAATTTAACTTGCAGGTTTTTGCAAACAATATATTTAATATTAGGTATGTTGCAAATGGATGGGCTGCAACAGATACATTTGCTGATGGGACTTCAATAAACTGGATTGGATATTATCCTCAAGCTACACGTAACTATATGGCACGACTCACTCTAACTTTTTAAATGATGATAAGTAAATTTTAAACAATAACTCGATTCTCTATGGTAGAATCGAGTTATATTTACTTTATAATTGATTATATTAAATGCAAACAATTGAAATAATAGGAGCAGTTATAGGGTTAGTTTACCTATATCTAGAATATAAAGCTAGTAAATGGTTATGGCCAGTAGGTGTAGTAATGCCTATAGTATATGTTTGGATATTTTTCCATAGTAAGTTCTATGCTGATATGGGAGTAAACATATATTACTTTTTCGCAAGTATATATGGTTGGATTTATTGGAACAGACACAAAAATAGTGAACATGGTGAACTGCCAATTACTCACACTCCTAAAAGGTTTATTTTGCCATTAGTATTAGCAGGGACTCTCACATTTTCATTAATATCATTTATACTAATAAGTTATACTAATAGTCCCGTGCCATACGGAGACAGCTTCACAACCACTCTAAGTATTTTAGGTATGTGGATGTTGGCTAAAAAATATGTTGAGCAGTGGTGGTTGTGGTTTTTTGTTAATATAGTCTCATGCGCGCTTTATATTTGGAAAGGTCTATTTCCTACATCGATACTATTTGGCATTTATTCTATTATTTCTGTTTTTGGCTATTTCAAGTGGAAAAAAATGAAGTTAAGCCAATCTCAACCTACAATAGCATCTGTTAATTCTTCAAGTGTGAATCCTGCAAAATAGGGTGTAAAATCAATAGATGAAAGTGTTTTGCTAACCTCCTCAGGTGAATACTTTATCCCTTTAAGCAGATTCTGAACCTCTGTAAGATCGCTTTTTACACCAAAAAAGGTTCCATAAAATAATATGTCATCAATAACCCCTTTTTTAGTATTAATAAATATTTGTGTTTTACCTGCAGGGTAACGTCTTTCTCGTATAATCTCAGCAATAGGATTTGAACCAAAATTCCAGTTCCAGTTGCCAAATTTCTCATGCCTGCTTTTTTCTATAGCTTGTAATTCATCTTCACTAAATACGTACTCCTGCATTTCAGGATACTTTTTCTTCATGTGATTTAAAATACTCTCTGAAAACTCTTTAATAGTTATTTTTTTCTTAAGATGGGGTAGAATATTTACTACTCGACTTCGAACCGATTTTACGCCTTTTGCATCTACAACCTCTTTTGAAGTTTCTAGAGCTTTAGATAACACCGATAAATCAACATCAAAAAGGAGACAACCATGGTGCATGACTCGCCCATCCAGGTAGGCTTGTGCATTACCACATATCTTTTTCCCGTTAATAGTAATATCATTTCTTCCAGTAAACTCAGCTTCCACACCTAATTCTTTTAGAGTATGGATAACAGGTTCTGAAAAAGCCTTAAAATCGAAATTCCGGCTATCCTTACTTTCATTTGAAATAATAGTGTAATTGAGGTTATTCAAATCATGATAAACTGCACCACCACCAGATATACGCCGCACTACATGAATACCGTTTTCATTAGTATAGTTCTCGTTTATCTCTGCTAAAGTATTTTGGTTTTTACCAACAATAATTGAGGGTTCGTTTATCCAAAGAATAAAGACCTTCTCAAATCTTGTTAGATGTTTAAAACAATACTCTTCAAGTGCTATATTAAAATCGGGTTTATTGGATTTATTTACTATGTAAATCATATAAGTAAAACAGTTTATTATTATGATTATCAAAAATCTCTAATATATCAATTGTAATAACCCGATCTGATATAAAATTCAAACCGGGTTATATTTAGAATAATAAAATATAATAAGGTGTTCTGCCTTATTATGTACTATTTCTTTTTCTTTGGCATAATATGTACAGCCTCACCCAGTACATCAGCAAATGCTTCGAATATTGCTTCAGAATAGGTTGGGTGACCGTATATAGTGTTTACGACCTCTTCAACAGTTATTTCCATCTCCATAATTAAAGATGCTTGTGTTATAAGTTCTGCTGCTGATGGGCCTAATATATGTACACCTAGAACCTCTCCATAGCGGTTGTCTGCAATAACTTTAACGAAGCCTTCTGCTTCGCTTGAAGCAAGCGCTCTACCGTTTGCAGAAAAATTAAACCTACCAATTCTGATATCATCGCCATATTTCTCACGAGCCTGAGCCTCTGTAAGTCCCACCATAGCCACTTCAGGCAAAGTGTATACAACAGAAGGTGTTGATAGAAGCTTCACTTTACGATGGTTACCTTTAACAGCATTCTCAGCTGCTACTTCTCCCATGCGGAATGCCACATGAGCAAGCATTTTTATACCATTTATATCGCCTGGCGCATAAACACCTTTAACACTGGTCTCCATATATTGGTCGACTTTAATCCGACCTTTATCGGTATCGAATTTAACTTCTCCAAAAGAATCTAAATCAGGAACTCTTCCAATGGCAAGTAGTGCTTTATCGGCTATTATAGAGTCTTTGCCTTCAATCTTGATTTCAAGTTTATCTCCCTTGTCAACAACTTCTGAGACTTTGGCTGATGTTACAACTTCAATTCCTTTCTTCTTGATTAATTTTGTAAGTTCTTCGGTAACATCATCATCAAACATGGATACAATATGATCCTGCATCTCAACAATTATCACCTTAGAACCGAGTCCGGCAAATGAAAGCCCCATCTCTGCACCAATAACACCGCCACCTAAAACAACCATTGTTTCAGGTACTTCTTTTATATCAAGTAGATCGTCACTGGTTAGAACTTTATCATTTTTAATACCAGGGATATTTATCATAAACACCTTAGATCCTCCGGCAAGAATTATCTTATCAGCTTTAATTATCTGACTGTCATCAACAACAACATCTTTATTCTTGTTAATTTTACCAAATCCTTTATAAATATCTACACCGTTGGCTTTTAGAAGAGCTTCAACTCCGCTGGTAAGTTTTTTAACAACCCCATTTTTGAACTCTACAACCTTTTTCATATCAATCTTTATCTCAGGGTTTTCAATAATGATACCCCTCGATGCGGCATTTTTGATATGTTCAACTATCTCAACATTCTTCAGATAAGCTTTTGATGGAATACAACCAACATTTAAACATGTACCACCGAAAGTGCCTTTCTCAACGATTGCAACCTTTGCCCCAAGCTGAGCAGCTCTAATAGCAGCAACATAGCCAGCTGGACCTCCTCCTATTACAACTAAATTATAGCTGTCTTCGAGTCTGATCATTCGTTTATCATCATCACTCTCTTCTTCACCTGTATCCTTAAACTCTTCTGGCATCAGTGTATCCACCGATTCATTTTCTTCACCAATATATCCTATCACCGTAGTTACTGGTACTGTCTCATCGTCATGGTGAACAATTTTTAGCAGGATACCAGAGGCCTCTGCCTCGATCTCCATACTAGTTTTATCGGTCATAATCTCGAGAATGATCTCTCCCTCTTTTACAGGATCACCCTCTTTCTTCAACCATTTTACAATTTGCCCTTCGGTCATGTCGATACCTGCTTTGGGCATGATTACTTCAAAAGCCATATTTTATTTTTTATTTTCTGTTGTCATTCTCACTTTATATACTTAATGTCAACCCGTTAAATAAACAGGGTCAAGGGATCCTCCATTGCTGCTTTAAGGTCTGTCATAAACTTAGCAGCTGTTAGCCCATCAATGATTCTATGGTCTGAGGTAAGACTAATTTTCATAATCGGGCGAATAACTATCTCACCATCTTTTGGAACGGCTCTTTGCTGGGTTGAAGAAACACTTAAAATTGCAGCGTTTGGCTGATTAATAATTGCTGTAAATTCATCCACACCATACATTCCAAGATTGCTAATTGAGAAAGTGCTTCCAGCCTGTTCATCTGGTAATAGCTTCTTTGAAATAGTACGTTCGGTTAAGTCCTTCATAGCAACAACAAACTCGCTAAGAGACATTTTATCTGCACCTTTCACAACAGGCACTAATAGTCCTTCATCCAATCCCACTGCCATTCCTAGGTTTACATAGTTGTGGAATGTTATTTCAGTGCCTTCTTTATTCATACTAGAATTGATGTATTTATGTTTTGGCAATGTCTTAATAACAGCCATAGAAATCAGGTCGGTTACAGTAACCTTTTTACCTGTTTTCTCCATAATTGGATCAATTAGTCGCTTACGAAGTGCTAGCAACTCCGTCATATCTATTTCCCAGGTCTGTATAAATGTTGGAATTCCAAAGAAACTCTCTGACATACGTTTAGATATAATCTTACGCATCTGAGTCATTTGAATTGTTTCTGTTTCACCATCCTGAGCAGATTCTTGAACCGGTTGCTTTTTAGATGTGTCTGCTGACTTATTAACAGGAGTTGTTTTTGTTGCAACAGGACCAGATGAAACCATCTGATATCCAAAATCATCAAGCATGAAGCGTGATTTTATTTCGGGATCATCAATAAGCTTAAGAACATCGTCCTTCATAATCTTATTGCGGTATCCTGTTCCGGTTACTCCTTTGAGATCTATATTATGTGTATCGGCAATACGTTGTGCAAGAGGAGAAATGTGTGTTTTGTCTTCATAATTGAAGCCAGCCACGTCATCCATATGAATCCTTCCCTTGTAACCTGTGCCGATTACGTTAATCAGATCCACACCCAAACGCTTAGCCAATACTCTTGCAGCAGGTGTTGCCCTCATTTTTTTATTTTCCATTCACTCAGTTATTATCGGTTATTGACTAATCTGAGAATATATTTCCTTATTCGTTCTACACTTGGAATCATCGCAGTCTCAAGAGTTTGATTATAAGGAATTGGAACATCCTCTCCGGCTAGACGAAGTATACGACCATCCAGATAATCAAATGCTTCACTCTCTGCTATTGTAGCAGCTACTTCTCCTATAAATCCACTTGTTTTATGTGCATCGTTAACTAAAAGTACTTTACCTGTTTTCTTTACAGATTGTATAACGGCATCTTTGTCAAGTGGAGCGAGTGTTCGTAGGTCAACCACTTCAACTTCAACCCCTTCTGCCTCATAAACCTCTTCGGCTGCTTGTATAACTCTTTCAAGCATACGTCCGTATGTTATTACAGTTACATCTTTACCCTCTCGCTTTATATCTGCTTTACCAATCGGAAGCACAAAGTTAGGATCGGTAGGTACTTCACCTTTCATATTGTACTGAGCTTTGTACTCAAGGAAAATTACAGGGTTGTTATCTCTTATGGCTGCTTTTAGTAAACCTTTCACATCTGCTGGTGTACCAGGCGCAATTACCTTGAGGCCTGGAATATGTGTAAACCATGCTTCAAGAGACTGAGAGTGCTGTGCGGCTGAACCAACTCCACCACCGGCTGCTGCACGAAACACTACAGGTATCTGCCCTTTTCCACCATACATATACCTTGTTTTGGCTGCCTGATTTACAATATTGTCCATCATGTAAACGATGAAATCCATAAAAGTAACATCCACAATTGGACGTAAACCTGTCATTGCAGCACCAATTGCAGCACCTGATATAGCATTCTCTGAAATGGGTGTATCACGAACTCTCTCCTTGCCAAACTCTTCTAGCATTCCAACCGATGTGCCGAAGTCACCACCGAATATGCCCACGTCTTCTCCCATCAGGAATACGTTCTCATCAAGACGCATCTCTTCTGACATAGCCATGATTATTGCATCACGGACAGACATTAATTTTGTTTCTTTTTCCATCTATATTTTTCTGAGCTGTTTTTTTATTTCTTTGAGACCATATAGGTCAATCTCTATAATAATAAATTTTAATTATGATTAGGGTGCAAAAATATCCTCAAAAGCAGACTCTAACGTAGGTTCTGGACTACTTAAAGCAAACTTAACCGACTCTTCAACTGCTTCCTCTGATGCCTTCTCTACAGCTTCTATATCTTGCTTTGTTGCAAGTTTATTATCAATCATATAATTTTCGAAGCGTGGAATCGGATCTTTTTGCTTCCACTCATCAACCTCATCTTTAGTACGATATTTTCCGGGATCGGAAGTTGAGTGACCCAAATAACGATAGGTAATTGACTCTACCAACACAGGTCCATTTCCTTCACGTACATAATCAACTATCTCTTCAAATTTATTATAAACTGCCATCAAATCATTACCATCCTCAATAAAATGCCCTGGGATACCGTATGAAGCAGCACGTTTGTAGTTGTAATCAATATTAATAACACTACTAATTGGGGTACTAATACCATACATGTTATTAATAGAATAAAATATAACAGGTAATTTCCATATTGAAGCCATGTTTAGAGTTTCATGAAATGTACCTTCATTAGTTGCACCATCTCCAAAAAAACAAACAACTATTTTCCCGGTCTTTTTTATTTTCTGGGTAAGTGCTGCACCTATGGCCATACCCATACCTCCACCAACAATTCCGTTAGCACCTAAGTTCCCACCATCAAGGTCGGCTATGTGCATAGAGCCACCTTTACCTTTACAGGTTCCGGTTGCTTTCCCCATTATCTCAGCCATCATCTCATTTAAATCAATTCCCAATGCGATACTTTGGCCATGACCACGATGGTTGGATGTGATAAGGTCCGAACCTATATTTAATGCAGCAACCGCACCTACGTTAGCTGCTTCTTCACCTACCGAGAAATGTGTCATACCCGGCACTACACCTCTTTTTACAAGACGGTTAACTTTATTATCAAAATTGCGGATATCTAACATCATACGATGCATTTCCAACAACTTTTCCTTAGACATTTCCGCCTTTTTCTTAGCATTTTTCTTTGCCATATTAGCTCCTTTAATGTATTCTTATTGTATGTTTTAATTAACTATAATGAGTCTTTATAAGAACAGTTTCTTGTTCCTATTGTTTGATATTGCCCTTTTTTTATGTTTTATTTAACTTTCAAAGTTAATCTAATCTCTTATGTAGTCTTATAAAATATTTTAGACAATTTAGTCTGAGATTAAAATATTAATATATCTTTGCTATTACATTCGTGATATTTTTAAAAGGGTTTAATCATAACATTTAAACTCCAAAAAGGTTCTCACTTATAATTAATAACAATATCCCATAAACGAAAGGAGGAGTATTTATGTTTTCAAAAACTTGTGAATATGGAATTAAAGCGGTTTTGTATATAGCATCACAGTCGTTAGAAAATAAAAGAGTGAAAATTGGCGATATAGTACAAAACATAGATTCTCCAGAAGCATTCACAAGTAAAATACTTGGTGTGTTATCGAAAAACGAAATAATTAGTTCACAGACTGGTCCTAATGGAGGATATGAGGTTAAAGATGAAAATATTCATTCACTAACTATAGCAGAAATCGTAAAAGCAATTGAGGGAAATGATTTTTTTGAAGGTTGTGTTTTGGGATTAAACCACTGTAATCCAAATGAGCCCTGCCCAATGCATAATACTGTAGACTCTATACGAAGTAAGATGAAAAAAGTTTTGCAAGACACCACAATTTATGAACTTGCAAAAAGTATAGAAAGCAAAGAATCAACTCTGATACGCTAATTAAGGACTGAAGAAAAGAATTTTAAGAAGCCGAAAAGAAGACTAATATAAAACTTAAGAGAAATATTATAACATTCTCATTTACGATGTTTTTGTCTTAGATAAGATATTTACTCTTTAATTCACATATGAAATCAAATTATTAACATAGTCAACTTTATTATTAACTTTTAATAAAAGATTCAGTATGTCACAAAAAAAACTTTGGATTGCTCTGGGAGCAGTGATTATCATATCATTTGCTGTACTACTTTATTATGGTAGTGAAATTTATCAAAAAGCTCCTCCTGTACCTGAACAGGTAGTAGACAAATCGGGAAATGTTCTTTTCACGGGACAAGATATTAAAGACGGCCAGAATGTATGGCAAAGTATTGGAGGTCAAGAGATAGGCAGTATTTGGGGACATGGCGCTTATGTGGCACCAGATTGGACTGCCGACTATCTACATATGGAGGCTCAGTACCTGTTAAATAAATGGTCACAAGAAAATTTTGGTGTTGTTTTTGAAGATCTAAAGAAAGATGAAAAAGCAACATTGGAAAGCAGGCTTCAAACATTTCTCAGAGTTAATACATACGATGAAACCTCCAAAAAACTTGTTATAGAAAGAGAAAGATATGAAGCATTTCTGCATATTCATGATTTTTACAGTAAATTATTTATGAATGATCCAGAGCTTAAGAAATTGAGAGCGGATTATGCAATAGCAGAAAACACAATCAGAGACGAAGGGCGCATGGAGAAAATGTCACATTTCTTTTTCTGGGCATCTTGGGCATGTGTAACTGAACGTCCCGGTTCTGATATAACATATACTCACAACTGGCCACCGGACGAACAGATTGGCAATGTTGCTACAAGCGATCTTATTTTATGGACAGGCTTCAGTATCGTTATGCTTCTTTTAGGTATTGGTATAATGATATTTGTGCAGGCACGTACGAAAGAGGAAGAGATCCTTAAACCGGTAGAAGACCCTTTAATGAATCAGGTGATTACTCCATCAATGTGGGGCGTAAAAAAATACTTCTGGATTGTAAACATTATGATTCTTGCTCAAATTCTATTGGGTGTTATTACTGCCCATTATGCGGTAGAGGGTGACGGTTTTTATGGAATAGATATTTCTAGATTTATCCCTTACTCCATAACTCGCACGTGGCATCTTCAGCTTGCTATATTTTGGATTGCTACATCGTGGCTGGCAACTGGTCTTTATATTGCTCCCTCACTCAGTGGTAGAGATCCTAAATATCAGAAGGCTGGCGTTAATGTTCTTTTTGTAGCACTTCTTATTGTTGTTGCAGGATCATTAATTGGACAGTGGTTTGGGGTTATGCAAAGACTAAGTCTCACAGACAACTTTTGGTTTGGGCATCAAGGATATGAATACGTGGACTTAGGAAGGTTCTGGCAAATATTACTTGTAATAGGTCTCTTTTTGTGGCTAGCTCTTATGGTTCGTCCAATAGTTCCAATAATACGAAAAGGCACTTCCGAGAAAGGGTTGCTTATAATGTTTCTCATATCCTGTGCTGCGATTGCGTTGTTTTATGCGGCGGGACTTATGTGGGGTCAAACAACCAACCTGGCAATTGCAGAGTATTGGCGCTGGTGGGTAGTACACCTATGGGTAGAGGGTTTCTTCGAAGTCTTTGCCACAGTAGTTGCTGCATTCCTTTTTGTTAGATTAGGATTATTAGGTATAAAGTCTGCAACAAACAATGTATTATTTGCAACAATTATATTTTTATCTGGCGGTATCCTCGGAACATTCCATCACTTGTACTTCACAGGTACACCAACAGGTGTAATGGCAGTTGGGGCTACATTTAGTGCACTTGAAGTTGTTCCACTTGTAATTATAGGCTTTGAAGCATTCCACAATTACCGTTTGAGTACGGCAACCCTATGGATAAAAGATTATAAATGGCCAATTTACTTCCTGCTATCTGTTGCATTCTGGAACTTCTTAGGTGCAGGTATCTTTGGGTTCATAATTAATCCACCAATTGCATTGTATTATATGCAAGGATTAAATACAACACCAGTACATGCACACGCCGCATTATTTGGTGTTTACGGAATGCTTGGAATCGGATTGATACTCTTCGTGCTTCGTAGCATGTATAGAAAAGAAAAATGGAACAATAAACTTATCTCTTTCACATTCTGGTCACTTAATATAGGTTTAATGTTAATGTTATTACTCAGCCTGTTGCCTGTAGGACTCATGCAGACCGTAGCAAGTGTAAAAGAAGGTATGTGGTATGCTCGTTCTGCCGAATTTATGCAACAGCCTTTATTGAATGTATTTAAGTGGCTACGTACAATAGGTGACACTTTATTTGCCATAGGTAGCTTAACTCTTTTTTGGTTTGTATTCCAACTGACTATAAAAAAGAAAAGAGAGCCTAATGAGAGGGCTAAAGACTTATAAAGATTTAGAAGATAAAAGATGATCTCTAATTTCGAGAATCATTTATTAGTAACTATTAATACTAAATGCAAAATGGAAATTAACAACCAAAGTATAATCGGAGATATTGTAGCAGAAAATTACAAAACTGCCTCAGTATTTAAAAAGCATAAAATAGATTTCTGTTGTAATGGGAATCGTACAATTGCAGATGCAAGTAAAAAAAGACAACTTAATGAAGAAGAACTTATCAATGAGCTTCAAGAAGCAGTCGCACACAAGGGTAATGCTGAAATAGATTTCAAAGCCTTTCCACTTGATCTTTTGGCTGACTATATTGAAAAAACTCATCATCGTTATGTTGATTCAAAAATAGCAGAGATTACGCCCTATGTACAAAGAATTGCAAATGTACATGGAAATAATCATCCTGAACTATTAGAAGTGGAACGCCTATTTCTAGAATCTGCGGGTGATCTTTCTGCTCATCTTAGAAAAGAGGAGCTAATGCTTTTTCCATATATTCGACAGCTCGTAAAAGCTCAAATGTCGGGTGGCAAGAAACCTGTAACTTTGATGGGTGATGCAAAAGATTATATTGCACTCATGGAAGACGATCATTCAGTGGAGGGAGATAGATTCAGAACTATAAGTGATTTGACTGACAATTACAATCCTCCTGCTGATGCATGCAATACATATCGGGTAACATTAAGCTTACTACAGGAATTTGAAGAAAATCTGCATCGTCATATCCATTTAGAGAATAATATTCTTTTTCCTAAAGCAATTGAACTAACCGAGTCTATAGAAGTGTGATAAAAGGTGTTTCACTAACTACCAATTTAGAGAGGCTTTGTAAAGGCCTCTCTTTTTCATTTATAAAATAAGGTGATTATCTTTGTGGTATAAAGAATAATATATGACTGTAATAATTGCTAACGGAAGATTCCCTACACATCATATTCCACTTTCATATATCGAAAGAGCAAACTTTATTGTATGCTGCGATGGTGCAGCAAATGAGTTTATAGAAGGAGGAGGTAAACCAAATGCAATAGTGGGCGATTGCGACTCCATATCAAAAGAGAATAGTGTTCGATTTGCTGATATACTTTACATCAATAATGACCAAGAAACGAATGATCTAACCAAATCTGTTCAGTTTTGCGTAGAGAATGGCAAAAAGAATATCATAATTGTAGGTGGTACGGGTAAACGCGAAGATCACACATTGGGCAACATCTCTTTACTTGCAGAATATGTTTACATTGCCAATGTTGTTATGGTTACTAATTGGGGAATTTTCACTCCTTTAAAATCAACAACTCAGTTCAAAAGCTTTCGTGGTGAACAGGTTTCTATATTCTCTATTGATCAAGTAAATATATCTACTCAAAATTTAAAATTTCCTTTAATTAATAGAATTCTCTCCAATTGGTGGGAAGGCTCGTTAAACGAGTCGCTAGAAGATAATTTCACAATTAAAACAACGGGAAGAGTAATTGTTTTTCAAGCTTATAAGATTTAATTTTTTAGCTCATTTCTCTTAAAATATCAAGTGATTTCAACTTAGGGAAATCATACAGGTGTAACCTGTAATATTCGAGAAGATAATTAATTATTGTATTTCTATTATCACGAGATAATTTAAATTTTTGCATGTTACCGTAGTTAATTCGATTAAGATATTTCAGGTACATACTTTCTTCTGGTTTCAGATAATATGTATGTGAAGGAATATTATGTATGAATTCTCCATTAAGCATATCGAAATACCTGTCACTTTCAGCTCTATCCCAGTTTGGATATATTCCTAAAAAGCGTGTTAATCCAATCATAAAGGTAATGTGAAAGTTGCCAATACCACTGTTAGCTTCTTCTAGCGTCTCGACAGAATTCTTTATATATTGAAAAGTAATTTCATTGTTATCAGATTCACGAAGCACCCTAAATAGAAACTCCGACAAGAAGAATACAATAGACACTTTCGACATATCTGTACAAATCTCATAAAGTGGAATCAGTCTTTCTACCTCTTTCAATTTTTGAATATCTCTATTCGGCAGATGCTCAACCTCCATTCTAAGTATAGATAAAGGAAAGAAAAGAGAGGTCTTTATTTTTGCTTTTTTATTATTTACAAGTGGCAATAGGTAGGAAATAGTTCCATAATCTGGTGTATATACATGACTGATAGCATAACGGTCGCTATACCTTAATGTACTTAAAACGATACCCTCTGTTTTATGTAACATACACTTTTCGGATAATTAAATTAGACTACCAAAATTAATCATTCTAAATGTAGTTTCAAAGATAGATTAAATAATCAATCCTAATTATTTAAGACAACTAGATAAAAAAAAGCTCCGAGTAAATCGGAGCATTTATTTTTTCAGACGGTTTAGTATTAATATAATTTTTTCTTAATACGTGCAGCTTTACCACGTCTACTACGAAGGTAATAAAGTTTTGTTCTTCTAACTTTACCTTCACTGTTAAGTACTATACTATCGATAAATGGAGAGTTAATCGGGAAAATACGTTCAACTCCAACGTTATCTGACATCTTTCTAACAGTAAATCTTTTGTTATCGCCACTACCTACAATTTTGATAACCACACCGCGATACTGCTGAATTCTTTCTTTGTTTCCTTCAACAATACGATAGGCTACGGTAATTGTATCACCGCTCTTAAATTTTGGGAATTCTTTCTTTTGGCCTGCAAAAGCTTCTTCCGCTACTTTCATTAAGTCCATCTTTTTAAATGCTTTATGTTAATAATTAACCAGAGTAAAGCGCAATATAACGGAACTTCACCGACAGAGATTACGCAAAGCGGATGCAAAGGTAGCAATATTTTTTTTATTTGACACACAAAACTTTATTTAACAGCTATTTTGCTATTATTTTTTTTCACTCCTTGACACTATAGAGAAAAAGGTGTAATTTTGAATAATAATATAAAAGCAACACAACAATAATTGTAATCATATGAATATAAAGCTATTATGGGTTTTTGCTATTACTATTTTTCTATCTTCATGCAAATCCCACTATCGTATTATGGATATGCAGGGAGAGATAATTGAAATAGATTCAACTTTCGACTCGAATCCTAACACCGATCTGCATAATTTGGTAATATCATACAAAACACAGCTAGATAGCGAGATGAATGTCCCTATTGGCACTTCAGTAAGCATAATGGAGTACAGGCGTCCTGAGAGTCTTCTCACAAATCTAACATCTGACGTAATGAAAGAATTTGGTGATGAGCATCTGCCAGATGGTGCTGATATTGGAGTAATGAATGTTTTCGGACATCGTGCAACTATGCCCAAAGGAACTATTACTGTTGGAAATCTTTTTGAGATTTACTCATTCGACAACACAATTACACTCTTAGATCTCAAAGGAAGTGATTTAAAAAAAATGTTTGATGCGTATGCCCGAATAGGTGGTGCAGGAATTTCCTCTAATGTGAAATTAATTATTGAAGATAGAAAAGTAAAAAGTGTATCTGTAGATAATTTACCTATAAACAATGAAAAGATTTATAAGATTGTGACACTCGACTATCTTGCTGAAGGGAATGACAACATGAGTGCTTTCCGCAACGCCATATCAGTCAATAATACAGGTATCACTCTTCGCGATATAATGATAGAGTGGGTAAAAGAACAAACTCGAATGGGCAAGGAGATAGAGTCGGTTGTTGATGGAAGAATTACAATAATTGAATAAAAATCGATATAATGAAAACATCCCTCAGATATTATATATTAACACTGTTTTTTACTCTCAGCCTGTTGGCATTCCCTCAAAAGGAACTTGTTATACTACATACAAATGACACTCATAGTAGAATTGAACCTCTCCCCGACACCGATAGAAACTTCCCGGGCAAAGGAGGAGTTGTACGTAGGGCTACTTACATAGATCAGGTAAGAAAAGAGAATAAAAATGTTCTCTTATTCGATGCGGGTGATTTTCTACAGGGAACACCCTACTTCAACCTTTTTAAAGGTGACATTGAAGTTGAAGTTATGAACCAAATGGGATATGATGCAGCTACCCTTGGGAATCATGAGTTTGATTATGGTTTAGAGGTGCTGGAGAAAGTAGCACGTTTGGCAAAATTTCCTATTGTTTCCTCTAACTACGATTTCTCAGAAACTGTACTCAATGGATTAATTAAACCATATATAATACTTAAAAGAGAGGGAGTTAAAATTGGTGTTATTGGAATTGGCATTCAGCCAAATGGTCTAATTGCATCAAATAATTACAAAGGAGTTAAATATCTCGATCCCGTGAAAACTGCAAACAGCATGGCTCAAATGTTAAGAAGTGAACATAACTGTGATATGGTTATCTGTATTTCACACTTAGGTCATAATCCAGATTTAAATATGGCGGAATTAACAAAAGGTATCGATATTATTATTGGCGGACATAGCCATACATTCATGAAACAACCCACATTGCGTAAAAATATCGAAGAAAATGATGTGTTGGTATTCCAAACCAATGGAAGAGGAATTTATGTAGGGCGTATTAACGTAAAATTTGAAAAGGTAAAATGATGAAAAAAACTCTGATCCTATACATTGTTTTAAGCATATTCATAGCTACAGCTTCGGCGCAAGTAAACACAAACCTTTACAAACAAGCAGATAAACATAAAACAAACCAATGGGTGGACTCTGTATACAATACTATGTCCATAGACGACAAGGTTGGACAACTTTTTATTCCTATAGTTGAGCCAAATAGTAGCTGGAGAAATAGAATAGCAGGATATATTCAGAATTACAAGGTTGGTGGATTACTTTTTTCGAAAGGCACACTAGCAAATCAAGCCGATATTACTAACTATGCACAGGAGTTATCTAAAGTGCCATTATTGATAACTCTCGATGGAGAGTGGGGATTATCTATGCGCTTGCAAGACGCTCCCACTTACCCAAGAAACTTGGTAATTGGTGCGATAAGTGATAATGAAATAGTTCGACTTTATGGAGAGGAGATAGCTAGACAAAGCAAAGAAATGGGCATACATGTTAATTTCGCTCCCGTACTTGATGTACACAGCAATCCTGCAAACCCTGTTATCGGCACACGTGCATTTGGTGAGAACGCAAGAAATGTTGCTGAGAAGGGTTTAGCTTATGCTTTAGGGCTCGAGTCTAATGGTGTTATGGCTGTAGCAAAACATTTTCCGGGTCATGGTGATACTTCTGAAGATTCACACTTAACTCTTCCTACTATTAACCACGGAAGAGAAAGACTAAATCAAGTGGAATTGTTGCCATTTAAAGAGTTTATTAATGCAGGTCTTTCAGGAATAATGATTGGACA
>CAZSBA010000033.1:0-22677 GCA_964605035.1 uncultured Proteiniphilum sp.
CTGAGCTATGTAGAGATAAAAAAACGGTTTAGGGATTATTCCTTAAACCGTTTTTGTGTTGTTGTAGCGAGAGGGGGGCATGATCCCCCGACCTCATGATTATGAATCATGCGCTCTAACCAACTGAGCTATCTCGCCAAATTTGAAGTGCAAAAGTAGTACAACTTTTTGTATTCTGCAACAACTAATCTTAAAACTTTTTTGTAGATGCATGCTTAACTATATTCGGATATGTAGATGCTTAGGTGATGAATAATCGGTATAAAATTGTAATTTTGTGTTTTTAAAAGTATTATAAACAGTTTACAATTTATAGTTTGTGATCTACCCCGATAGTTTTGAGTATAAAATAGATTTTCAGAAAGTTCGACAGCTTATTACCGACCGTTGCTTGAGTACTCTTGGTAAAGAAAAAGTTGACGAAATGCAGTTCTCTACATCCTTTGAGGAAATACAGATTCTTCTTGCTCAAACAGAAGAGTTTGTTAGGATTAAGGAGGAAGAAGATAATTTTCCTCTAGATAGTTTTTTTGATTTGCGACCTGCACTCAGGCGTATAAAGGCAGCTGGTTCGTGGATCGATCAAGGTGCACTTTCTGAATTGCGAAAATCGCTATTGACAATCAACGGAATTGTAGGTTTCCTTAATCGCGATGATGAAAAAGAGGTTAAGTATCCCAATTTGATGTTGTTAACTGAAAACGTTGTAACTTTTCCAGAAATCACAAAAAGGATTGATCAGATACTTGATAATTTTGGGCAAATTAGAGATAGTGCTTCTCCAAATTTATCATCAATAAGGCGAGAGCTCACTAAAACCATGAACGGTATTTCGGGGAGTCTCAACTCTATACTTCGAAAAGCTCAGGCAGAAGGGTATGTTGATAAAGATGTTACACCAAGTATGCGAGATGGCAGATTGGTTATTCCTGTAAATCCATCTCATAAACGTAAAATTAAGGGTATCGTTCATGATGAATCGGCTTCTGGAAAGACTGTTTTTATTGAACCTTCTGAGGTAGTGGAGGCAAATAATCGTATTAGGGAACTTGAGAGCGAGGAGAGAAGAGAGATTATAAAAATTTTGACCGAGTTTACTAATTATCTGCGTCCATTCTTACCAGAGCTATTGGAGTCATATGAGTTTTTGGCAAAAATAGATTTTATCCAGGCTAAAGCTTCTTTTGCACTTTTTACAGGCGGAATAAAGCCGCCAATGGAAGATGCACAAAAACTAGACTGGGTGCATGCCATACATCCACTTCTTGATATTGCTCTTAAGAAACAAAATAGAAAGCTTGTACCTCTTGATATTACTCTAGATGGCAATAAAAGGTTATTAGTTATTTCAGGTCCAAATGCAGGAGGAAAATCTGTTTGTCTAAAAACGGTGGGATTATTACAATATATGATTCAATGTGGAATTTTAATTCCATTGAAAGAGAATTCCACTGTAGGGATATTTGATGACATTTTTATTGATATTGGCGATGAGCAATCTATAGAAAACGATCTTTCTACTTATAGCTCTCATCTGATGAATATGAAATATTTCGAGAGGTGGTGCAACAGTAAATCGCTATTGCTTATTGATGAGTTTGGAAGTGGAACTGAACCACAAATAGGTGCAGCTATTGCTGAGGCTCTACTTGATAGGTTCAACAGAAGGGAGTCATTTGGAGTGATAACAACACACTATCAAAACCTTAAGCATTTTGCAAATGAGCATGAGGGCGTTGTAAATGGTGCAATGTTGTATGACAGGCACGAAATGAAGCCACTTTTTCAATTGTCAATAGGAAATCCGGGTAGTTCATTTGCCGTTGAGATAGCCAGAAATATTGGGTTGCCCGAGTCGGTTATCTCTGATGCTTCTGATATTGTGGGTAGTGACTATATAAATATGGATAAATATCTTCAAGATATATCTAGAGACAAGCGATACTGGGAACGTAAGCGAGATGAGATAAGACGTGAACGAAAACGACTGGAAGGGGTGACTTTAAAATATGAAAGTGATCTTGAAGAGATTAATAAACAGAAGAGAGAGATTCTTGCGGAGGCTAAAAAACAGGCTGAGCAGATTCTTTCTGAGAGTAATGCTTTGATAGAAAATACCGTAAGAGAGATTAAGGAAACGAAAGCAGATAAGGAGAAGACTAAGCTTGCAAGACAAAAAATAAGTGTCTTTAAAGAGAACCTAGAATCGCAGGCTATAAATGAAAATGACAACTCTAAAGGGGATTTAAAGAGAAAAGAGAATAAAAAGGGTGTTCTTAAGAAAAAAGGAAAATCTTCAAAAAAGTCTTCAAATATAAATGAATTAAAACCAGGAGATTTTGTTAGGCTTAATGGGCAAACTACCCATGGCGAGATTATGGAGATTTCTGGAAAGAAGGCTACAGTTGCTTTTGGTATGATAAAATCAACAGTAGATATTAATAAGCTAGAAGCTGTTAGTAGTAATCAAATAAAGAAAGAGAAAAAATTGTCTAACACCCGTGATCTCTTACACGAAAGAAAATTAAATTTCAAACAAGATATTGACGTTAGAGGAATGAGGGGTGACGAAGCGCTTCAAGCAGTAATGTATTTTATTGATGATGCAGTTCAACTTGGTATGTCGAGAGTGAGAATTTTACATGGAACCGGAACAGGTGCATTACGACAGATTATTAGGGAATACCTAGCAACCGTTAATGGTGTAGCGCATTTCCAAGATGAGCATGTTCAGTTTGGAGGAGCAGGTATTACTGTTATAGATATAGAATAGGTTTAATATTATTAAAAACGTTTGGTTTTTAAGGACTATTATGACTATTTTTTTTTAACTTTGTAGCTAATATTAAAATTCTGATAATAGCATGGTGAGTTTTGATATCTGCTATTGTACTATTTCTTTATTGACGAATTAAAAAACTGATATATAGAAGAATGCAAAAACTTGATTCTTTCATAACTGTTATATATAATATGTTGACTTTTTAAAATAATTAGAAATATGAGGTTAGATCTTAGTTCACAAATTACTCTTAAAAGGGTGCCTAAAAAGTATTATAGGCCTGATAATGATTTTGAAGAATATAATCTTGCTCGATATGAGAAGCTTCCGGTTGCTATATTTGAAGAGGCTGGAAGAGCAGCAACAAAAATTGCAAATGATATCGTTAAAGAGATATTGAAGAAAGAAAAAGAAGGTAAGCCCTTTGTTTTTGGAATTAGTGGTGGTGCTTCTCCCGTGCCTGTATACGAGGAACTGGTTAGAATACATAAAGAGGGTCGAGTTAGTTTTAAAAATGTTGTTGTTTTTAATACTTATGAGTTTTATCCTGTTCTTGATTTTTCTTTCAGTAATCTACAGATGCTGAAAGATGTATTTTTAGACAAGATTGATATCGATCCAAAAAATATTTACTCACCCGATGCCACAGTTGAAAAAGAACAGATTGGTGAAATCTGCGAAGAGTTTGAAAAAATATTAGAAAATACTGGTGGAATGGATTACCTTTTACTCGGATTGGGAAGTAAAGGTAATGTTGGATTTAATATGCCTGGAAGTAGTCTTCATTCACAAACACGAATGGTTATGCTTGACGGCGACTCAAGAGCTGATATTTCACATAATTTCGGGTCGTTAGATAAAGTGCCTGTAAGTGCTATAACAATAGGCTTATATGATATGATGGAGGCAAAAAAGATAACTCTTGTAGCCTGGGGTGAACAGAAAGCAGAAAGTATAAAAGATATTGTTGAAGGAGCTGTAGCTGATTCTGTGCCAGGCTCGGTATTGCAAACGCATCCCGAAGCAACTGTTTATGTTGATCTTGCAGCTGCATCTGAGCTCACAAGATTAAGTCGTCCATGGCTTGTAACTAATTGTGAGTGGGATAGCAAATTAATTAGAAGAGCTATTGTATGGCTGTGTGGTGTTGTAGACAAGCCAATATTAAAACTTACCAATAAGGATTATAATGAGAATGGGTTAAGTGAACTTATATCACTCTATGGCTCTGCTTATAATGTAAATATAAAGATTTTTAATGATTTACAGCACACTATAACTGGATGGCCGGGTGGTAAACCGGAGGCTGATGATACATATCGCCCCGAAAGAGCGACTCCATATCCAAAAAAAGTAATTATATTCAGTCCACACCCCGATGATGATGTAATCTCTATGGGTGGTACATTTCAGAGATTGGTAAATCAGGGACATGAAGTGCATGTTGCATATCAAACCTCGGGTAATATTGCTGTTGGTGACGAAGAAGTGATAAGATATATTTCTGTTCTTAAAAGCTTAAACAATAAGTTTGATATTGAAAGCGAAAAGTTGCAGAAAAAATATGATGATATTCTTCATTTTCTGATGCATGAGAAAACCAAAGAGGATTTGGATACTCCTGAAATACTTTTTATCAAATCGAGAATAAGAAGAGAAGAAGCACGTTCTGCCGACAGGTATGTGGGGCTTTCTAACGATAATGTTCATTTTCTCGACCTTCCTTTTTATGAGACAGGTAAAGTGAAAAAAAACCCAATCTCAGAAAAAGATGTGCATATAATGAAAGATTTTATTGAAACAATAAAACCACATCAAATTTATGTTGCTGGTGACCTTGCAGATCCACACGGAACTCACAAGGTTTGTTTGGATGCAATATTTGCCGCAATTGATTTCTTAAAAGTTGAAGATTGGTATAAAGATTGCAGAATTTGGATGTATAGAGGAGCATGGATGGAATGGGAGATTGATCATATTGAAATGGCAGTTCCACTTTCACCTGAAGAACTTCGTCAAAAGAGAAATGCAATACTACAGCATCAATCGCAAATGGAGAGTGCTCCGTTCCTAGGAGACGATGAGAGGTTGTTCTGGCAACGTTCAGAAGATAGAAACCGTGCTACTGCCGATATGTATTGTAAACTTGGATTAGCTTCGTATGAGGCGATAGAGGCATTTGTAGAGTATATACCTATAAGTTGATGTAAATAAGCTGACTCGATATGGAATAATCGAAAAAAATGTTGTATATTGTGACTCATTTTTAAAATGATTCATGTTACAAGAAAAGTTCCATATCGAGTTTCTTATGGGTAATGCCTCCCAAAGTAGCTTGTGGCGTATGATTAGTCAGATAGATGGTCTTTCGGAGTGGTTTGCGGATGAAGTTGCCATGAATGATAAAGAGTCTGTTTATACTTTTACCTGGGGTAAAAGTGAAAGCAAGGCAGAAATAGTTCATAGCAAACCTCAAGTTAGTATTCGATACAGATGGATTGATGATGATGAATCAGTTTATTTCGAATTCAGGTTGCGAAAACTTGATTTATCGGGAGACATGACTTTGGAAGTTACTGATTTTGCTGAACCCGACGATAAAGGAGATGCTATCACGTTATGGGAGTCTCAGATTGAAGAGATGAAGAGAAGACTTGGTGTATAGTAGCTTCTTTTTTATTATCTTTGCAGAGAGTTAAAACAAGTCTCTTTTTGTACTGTTAATGAGAAAAGATTTCCACATAAAACGGTTATACAGTTATATTCTAAAGACCTTTATTCCTGTATTTTTAATGACATTTGCGATATGCCTTTTTTTGGTGTTGATGCAATTTCTTTGGAAATATGTTGAAGATATGGTAGGAAAAGGATTGGGCTTAGATGTACTGGGTGAAATGTTTCTATATGCTGCACTTAATCTTATACCACTTGCACTTCCACTATCAATATTGTTAGCCTCTTTAATGGTGTTTGGTAGTATGGGTGAAAACCTTGAACTTCTTGCAATTAAATCTGCTGGAATACCACTTCTTGGAATAATGAAGCCACTTATTATACTTATTTTTTGTATTAGTGTAGGTGCCTTTTTTTTTCAAAACAATGCTATTCCCATAATACAAACAAAGTTCTATACGCTTCTCATTTCCATTAGGCAAGCTTCTCCTGAGCTGGATATACCTGAAGGTGTCTTTTATAAAGAAATTGATGGTTATAATCTTTACGTGGAACATAAAGATCAAAAAACAGGTATGCTATATGATGTAATGATATACGATATAGCAAGTGGTTTTAATAACATGGCCGTAATTATATGCGACTCTGCAGAGATGACTTCTAATGAAGATAAAACTATGTTGATCTTCACAATGTATAGTGGTCAACAATTTCAGAATTGGAATCAGGGGAAGACTATTAGATACGATCAGGATTTTGTTCCATACTCAAGAGAGAACTTCAGAGAAAAAGTAATGATGATTCCTTACGATGCCAATTTCTCACGAATGGGCGAAGAAGTAATTGAGGGTAGTTCTACTAGCAATTATGTTTCTAAGAATCTCTCAGAGCTTTCTATCTCAATTGATTCAATGAGACATATTATGGATAGTGTAAATATTGTTGACCGCAATTTGATGAAAAACTACTCATACTTATCATTTAGAGGTGGGTATCCCGAAGATAAAAAAGACTCTGTTATTACTGCAGCAATTAATTCAGGCATAACAGTTCCATCACCCGACACACTATTTCATTCTAAGGAGTTATCAGAGCAATCTTCAATATTGCAAAATGCGTTCATGAAAGCCGACAACAATAGTAACGAATTTTTATTCAGATCTTTGAATAAAACTACTACTCAAAAAACAATCAATAGGCATTGGGTGGAATGGCATAGAAAGTTTACAATCCCCTTTACCTGCTTAATATTTTTCTTTATCGGAGCACCTCTTGGATCAATTGTTCGTAAAGGAGGATTAGGAACTCCTATTGTGATTTCTGTAATTTTATTTATTATATATTATATAGTAGATAATGTTGGTTACAAAATGACTCGTGATGGTGTTTGGGAACATTGGTTTGGAATGTGGTTTAGTGCTTTAGTACTCCTCCCAATTGGTGTTTTTCTAACATATAAAGCAATGAACGACTCAGTGATCTTGAACTCCGACACATATACTGTCTTTTTTAGAAGACTGTTTTTTATTCGTGAAAGAAGAAAATACTCACTTAAGAGTGTCATTATTGATAAACCTCAATATTCTGAGATTTCATCTGGCTTGACAATTTTAACAGAAAAGATAAATTCATACATAGATGATTATAGTTCAATTTCATACAAGAAATATTGGACAGACACCAGTTATAACGAAGAGCTTTACTCTATTAAAAGATCTTTAGAAAATATACTTAATCAGCTTTCTAATTCAACAAATCACGAAGAATTGAAGAAGGCCGAAGAGTATCCTATAATAATAAATAGTGTACGTCCCTTCAAGCCAAATAGTGTGCTTGCTAGGATATGCATGTATGTTTTCCCTTTGGGAATTATTTTAAGGGTCCTTTCCATTCCGTTTGACCTGAGAATTATAAATGATCTTAAGACTACAAGGAAGTTAAATGGAGAATTATATGCCACGTTGCATAATAAAAAAGTATCAGGCAATCTAGAAACAGCACAAAATTAAAATGAGATATGCAAGAAAAAATAATATTAGATAACATTGAAGAGGCTATTGATGAAATCAAGAAAGGTAACTTCATTATTGTGGTTGATGATGAAGATAGAGAAAATGAAGGAGATCTGATTATAGCGGCTGAATGTATAACTCCTGAAAAAGTTAATTTTTTGGAGACTTATGCCAGGGGGCTTATTTGTGCTCCAGTAACAAAAGAGAGAGCAGAAGAGTTAGAACTGCCTATGATGGTAACTAACAACACATCGGTTCATGCAACCCCTTTTACGGTTTCAATAGATCTGCTGACTCATGGTTGTACTACTGGTATTTCGGCTTATGACAGAGCTCAAACAATTTTAGCACTTACTCGAAAAGAGACTGCTCCCGAAGATTTTGGACGACCCGGACATATATTTCCATTAAAAGCACAGTCGAAAGGTGTATTGCGTCGTGCTGGTCATACAGAAGCGACTATTGATTTTGCACGTCTTGCAGGATTATACCCGGCAGGTGCTCTTGCAGAGATAAAAAATGAAGATGGTTCGATGGCAAGGTTACCAGAACTTTTGGAGATGGCTAAAAAATTCGACCTTAAAATTGTTTCGGTTGCTGATCTAATAAAATATAGACTCAGAACAGAATCTCTTATCGAAAGAGGAGAGGCTGTTAAGCTTCCTACCGAATATGGTGATTTTAAAATGATTCCATTCTTGCAAAAAGCAACTGGACAGGAGCATGTTGCTTTGATAAAAGGTGAATGGGTAGAAGATGAGCCGGTTTTAGTTCGTGTTCATTCTTCATGTATGACAGGAGATATTTTTGGTTCAATGAGGTGTGAATGTGGCGAACAGTTGCATAAAGCACTAGAGCTGATAGAGAAAGAAGGGAAAGGGGTTTTGGTCTATCTCAATCAAGAAGGTAGAGGGATTGGACTAATGGCTAAAGCTGCTGCTTATAAATTGCAGGAGGAGGGACTTGATACTGTTGATGCCAACTTGCATCTAGGTTATCAGGCCGATGAAAGAGATTATGGTGTGGGTGCTCAGATTCTTAGAAGTCTTGAAATAAAGAAGATGCGACTGATGAGCAATAACCCAAAAAAAAGAATTGGTCTTGAATCTTACGGACTTACTGTAGTAGAAAATGTGCCACTCGAAGTTATTCCAAATGAGATAAATCAATTTTATATGGAGACTAAGAAGAAAAAGATGGGGCATATACTTAGAAATATTAAGTAGTTTGAGAATATAATTCACTTTTATAATATGATCCAGATTTATATTGTTTTTGCATTTGTGGCTGGGGGTATTATAGCATGGATTATTGCTACATTGTTAACAAAATCTAAGTCAGTATCTAAAGTTGAATATGACAGGTTATTGGAGATAAATTACTCTCTAAAGAGTGATCTGGCTATTACAAACGAGAAACTTAATGAAAGTATTGAAGCTAGAAAAAAGGAAATTGAAGGATTACATAAGCAATTGAACCTTGAGTTTCAAAATATTGCTTCTAAAATACTTGAAGAGAAGAGCGAGAAGTTTACAAACTTGAACAGAGTCAACCTCGATTCAATATTGAGACCTTTTGGTGATAACATTGATTCTTTTCGCAAGAAAGTGGAGGAGATTTACATGAGCGAGTCACGTGAACGTTTTTCTTTAGGACTTGAGCTTAAAAATCTAAGAGATTTAAATTATAAGCTTAGTAGCGAAGCTAATAATCTGACACAAGCACTTAAAGGTAATTCTAAGATTCAGGGTGACTGGGGACAGATGATACTCGAGAATATATTAGAAGGATCAGGTTTAGTAAAAGATCGGGAATATTTCGTTCAGGAGTTTTTGAAGGATGATGATGGTAGTTATTTAGTTAATGACAAGGGTATTAAGATGCAACCTGATGTAATTATTGCTTATCCCGACAAAAGAAAAGTGATAATAGACTCTAAGGTTTCACTTACTGCATTTACTAATTATATTGGATGTGACGATGCTGAAGAACAGAAGGTCTTTATTCGTGATCATTTGCGTTCGGTTAAAAAGCATATTGATGAGCTAAGCATAAAAAGCTATCAGGATTATGCAGATACACTTGATTTTGTGATGATGTTTATTCCTAACGAACCTGCATACATGTTGGCATTGCAATATGATGAAAAATTGTGGCAGTATGCTTATGACAAGAAGATTCTTTTGATTAGTCCAACTAATCTTATAGCTGCCCTCAAACTAATTTCCGATTTATGGAAAAGAGAATATCAAAACCGGAATGCTATGGAAATTGCAGACAGAGGCTCCGCTTTGTATGATAAGCTGGTTAATTTTGTGACATCACTCACTGAAATTGACACACACCTTGAAAGAGCAAAAAAAAGCTATAGTAACGCATATTCTCAATTAAAGTCGGGTAGGGGAAATCTTATTGGACAGGCAGAGAAGTTGCGAGAGTTAGGAGTAAAAACAAAAAAGTCACTTCCTTCATCATTAACAGATTAAAGCCAGTTTATACATCTTATTATTATTTACCATTGAGATATAATTTATAAGTATAATTGTAACCAAACAAAATAAAAATTATAAAGATATGTACGGAAAAATTAAAGAACACCTTCAAAATGAGTTGAAAAACATTGAGGAAGCAGGGTTATACAAGAAAGAAAGAATTATTGTTACCCCACAAAGTGCAAAGATTAAGGTAGAAACAGGACAAGAGGTTTTGAATTTCTGTGCAAATAATTATCTTGGTCTTTCTGATCATCCTAGACTAATTAGTGCTGCAAAAAAAGCTCTTGACCAGCGTGGATATGGTATGTCATCTGTACGCTTTATATGCGGTACACAAGATTACCACAAAAATCTAGAGAATACAATAAGTAAGTTTTTTCATACAGAAGATACAATATTGTATGCTTCATGCTTTGATGCAAACGGTGGCTTATTTGAACCTCTGTTTACAGATGAGGACGCTATAATATCTGACTCATTAAACCATGCTTCTATTATTGATGGTGTGCGTTTATGTAAAGCAAAAAGATATCGATATGCTAATGCAGACGTAAATGATTTGGAAGAGAAACTTAAAGAAGCTCAAGCTCAGCGTTTTCGCATAATTGTAACAGATGGTGTATTTTCAATGGATGGCAATGTAGCACCTCTAGACAAAATAATGGAACTAGCAGAGAAATACGATGCTTTGGTAATGGTAGATGAAAGTCACTCTGCAGGTGTGGTAGGTAAAAAAGGTAAGGGTGTGTCTGAACTATACAACTTACTGGGAAAGGTAGATATAATTACTGGCACTCTTGGTAAGGCATTTGGTGGTGCTATTGGAGGATTCACTACCGGAAGAAAAGAAATCGTTGATATGCTTCGTCAGCGT
This sequence comes from uncultured Proteiniphilum sp., assembly GCA_964605035.1. Classification (GTDB taxonomy): domain Bacteria; phylum Bacteroidota; class Bacteroidia; order Bacteroidales; family Dysgonomonadaceae; genus Proteiniphilum. The sequence goes on from CAZSBA010000033.1 coordinate 10,837, forward strand.
TCACGACCATATCTATTTTCAAACTCAATTCCACCTATGGTGGCTGCATCGGGCGTTGAAGCTTTTAATATGCTTGAGGAGACTAATGAACTGCAAGATAAGCTACATGTAAATGTAGAATATTTTGTAACTAGAATGCAGGAGGCTGGATTTGATATTAAACCAACTCAGTCGGCTATTTGTGCAGTAATGCTTTATGATGCAAAATTATCACAACAGTATGCTGCGGAATTATTGAAAGAGGGTATTTATGTAACCGGTTTCTATTATCCGGTGGTGCCTAAAAATGAAGCAAGAATTAGAGTTCAACTTTCTGCAGGACACGAACGTGAGCACCTTGATAAAGCTATTGAGGCTTTTATTAAGGTAGGTAAAGAGTTAAAAGTGATTTAATAAAATAAGCACTTGAACTGTTTGGTTATTATAGCTATGTGAAATTAAAAAACGCTAATAAGGAAATAGAAAAACATGAAAGCATTAGTAAAGTTAAGTCCTGAAAAGGGGCTTTGGATGGAAGAGGTGCCTATACCATCTATAGGAGTGAATGATGTTTTGATTAAAATAAAGAAGACATCTATTTGCGGAACCGATTTACATATTTATAAATGGGATGAATGGTCGCAGAAAACTGTTAAAACTCCAATGACAATTGGTCATGAATATGTTGGTGAGATAGTGGATATTGGAAGTGGTGTAGAAAATCTAAAAGTTGGAGATCGTGTGACCGGTGAAGGGCATATTGCATGTGGTCATTGTAGAAACTGTAGAAGAGGTAAACTTCATGTTTGCGAAAATACTATAGGCATAGGTGTAAACAGAGATGGTGCATTTGCAGAGTATCTTTCATTGCCGTCTGCAAATGTAGTAAAAGTGGACAGTCGTATTCCAGATGAGATTGTCTCAATTATGGATCCATTTGGAAATGCAACTCATACAGCTCTTTCATTTCCTCTTATCGCAGAAGATGTGCTTATTACAGGGGTAGGACTAATAGGTAGTATGGCAACTGCAATATGTAAATTTGCAGGTGCGCGTTACATAGTTGTTAGCGACTTGAGTGAATATAGACTTGAAATAGCAAAGAGAATGGGAGCTACTGTAACGGTTAATCTTTCGAAGGGAGAAACAGTTTCACAAGCAGTAGAAAAACTAGGTATGAGAGGGTTTGATGTTGGTCTTGAAATGTCAGGATCTCCAGCCGGATTTAGAGAGATGATTGAAAATATGTATAATGGTTCAAAGATTTCTCTACTCGGTATTCTTCCTAATTCTACTGCGGTTGATTGGGATAAAATCATCTTTAAGGCTCTTACTCTCAAAGGTATTTATGGTCGTGAAATGTGGGAGACGTGGTATCAAATGGAGCAGATGTTGATTTCTGGTCTTGATTTATCTCCAATTATTACACACCGCTTTAGTGTAAACGATTTCCAGAAAGGATTTGATATTATGGAAACAGGCCAGTGTGGTAAAGTTATTTTAGATTGGCAAGACTTAAAATAAATAGTATCAAATTTTAATTTTAAGAAGATTAGCTGCTTTATCAAGTAGGTTAATCTTTTGGAGTAGATGAGTCGCTTTTTTCGGCTCATCTGTTTTTTCTTCTTCTTCCTGAGGATAACTATAATTATCTATAAGAGCTATATTATCTATTTGCCAATTGTTTAATGTTGTAATTTCTCCTAACAAGAGCTTCATCTGTTCTGATGCTATCTTCAATAAATCTGTTTGGAGTACGGCTTTTTTAACTTGTTCTTTTGCAAGATATTGGATGTCTTGAAGGTCTTTCCTACTAATGAAATTAAACAAGTCGTCTTCAAAATAGTAATAATTGAAATCAGTCTCTAAAGACAATATCTCTGGTTTGGGAAAATATACCAATTTAATCACTCTTTTTTCTTCATCAATTTCCCATTTACATTTATTTACGTCATATCCAATCAAAACATTTGCACGTACAATAACTAATGCCTTTTTAGTAGATGGTATAACTTTTAGTAATTTCTTAGTATTCTCATAGTTGAAGATTTCGTTCATTTGTCCCTCTGCAACAACAATTTTAAATACACGTTTGATACTTTCTATGACAGTATAAGATGAAGTCTTTATTGATTCTGAATTGTTTCTTGCCTTTCTTAATTGTAACGATAAGTATGTGATTAGTGCACCTATCATTAAACTAATTATTATAATTCCTGTAATATTTGTATTGGATCCATACTGTGGTTTGAAGAACATACTATAGGTAAATCCAATCAGCAATAAGATTATTATTGCAGCAATAACTCCTACTGTCACTCTGATTTTTTTTGTCATAATTTTACTTATATGTTTCAAATATCAAAAGTAGTAATAAAGGTTTGATTAATAGAGATAGATTAGGTGAAAAACTAAAATTGGCTAGATTTTGGCAATTAGACTAATTATTAAAATGATTTTAAACTGAAATATTATAACTAAATTTGCAGTTGGTTTTAACCATACGCAAACGACTAAAAAAAAATAAATAATTATATGAAACAACTTATTATCTTCCGCCACGGAAAAGCAGAGCAGGACACAATGGCTAAAGATGATTATGATAGAACTCTTACGGAAAGAGGTAGAAAGAATGCTTTTGATATGGGTGCGTTTATTTATAAGAAGAATGGTACACCCGACTTAATACTATCTTCATCTGCTAAAAGAGCAAATGAAACTGCAATATTAGCAGCAGAAGGTATGGAATTTCCGATAGATAAAATTCAAACCGACCAAAACCTGTACTTTGCCCCGTCACGCTGGATTATGAACGTAATATCGAAATTACCTAACGACATAAACAGTTGCGTTTTCATTGGTCATAATCCGGGGCTTACAGATTTAATAAACACTTTAGGTGTAAATCTCGATAATTTACCTACTGCATCTACTGCATGCTTTGAATTTAATGTTGAGTCTTGGATGGACATAACTACTGAACATGCCAATTTCAAATGGTTGAAAATAGCTAAAGAGTTATGATTGTGAAAATAAAATCCAAGCTACAATTAGAGTAATAATTACATTAAATGTTTGGGCAGTAAGAAACGACCAAATATATCGCGAGTTCTCCTTTTTAAAGATATAACGGAAGTCGGTTTCAAGTCCAATACATATAAAAGCTAATGAGAATAATATACCTCGTGAACCTCGGTTAGCAATACGCGATAATTCCTTACCAGTTTCCATATCAAAAGCAAAACTAAATATTAGAGAGGCAACAAGAAAGCCTAATACGAACTTTGGAAATCTTTCCCAGAGTACACTACCACTTGGCCTTATTTCGTTGTTAGTTCCTCTATATGACCAGTAGATAGATATAACAAAAGCTGCTACTCCAAGCAATACATTTTGTGCTGATTTTATAATAACACTGTATTGCTCTGCGGTTTCACCGATAAACTTTCCAGAAGCTACAACTGCTGCTGTTGTATCTATTGTACCTCCAAGCCACGCACCTGCAATTTCTTCTGACAGCCCCATTAGCCCTGCAAGATATGGTAAAAGATACATCATTGGAATTGCTACTATTAATACTAGCGAAATTACAAATGATAGCTTCTTAGGATCTCCTTTTATTGCTCCGCTTGTAGCTATAGCTGCTGATACACCACAAATAGAGACTGAACTCGAAAGTAACATCGACATTTCTTTATCAATCCTAAATGCTTTTGTTGCAATCCAAAAACTGAAGTACCAAACTGCCAGTACAACTATAAGTGCTTGCACCATACCTAGTGCACCTGCTCTCATAATTTCCTTGAAAAGTATTGAACTACCTAATATTACTAACCCTGCTTTAATAAAATATTCACTTCTAACTGCAGGTTCAAGCCACTTAGGGAGCCCTACCGTGTTTCTGATAAACAAACCTATTAACACTGCAAAGAATACTGATTCGAGACCAATTATCTTAATAGGAGCCAATGAAGATAAATAACTTGCCAATTGTGCTAGAACGTAAATAACTGCAAAGGAAATTAGATATTGTCCTTTGTCTTTATTGCCCATAAAAAGATAACCCAAATATGTTAGGAGCGCAATAATTAATGATAAATACAATTTATCCGTCATAACAGAAGGTACAAGTATTACAAGTACCAAAATAAAAGCCCCAATGAGTGTTGCAACCCAGTCTTCGTTTCGTAATGATTTTAACATAATAAAATTGGATTCTTTTTGATGAGTAAGTAATTCTATTTCTTATTTGACTTATAGTATTCGGCAAAAATATGAATATTTTATATAAAATGAATCATTATTACTCTTTTATTTAAACAATTGTAATTTGTTGAAAGTCTATAACCCTTTGTTGGTCGATATAAATAGTGGGTTTGTCTATTTTATTTGTTGTGATTGCTTAGTTGGTTTATTTTTGATTTTGTTTTTGGTTTAATCCTAACTTATTTCAAATAAATAATTATGAGAAAAGTCTTTTTTTTAGCGACCATATTTTTATTGTCAGTTTTTTCGCTTTCTGCACAATCAGATTTAAGTCGTGGTATTACTGGCGAATTAATTTCAGAAGCCTTGGATGAGCCAATTCCTCAGGCCAACATTCGTGTCTTACAAGAATCAGACAGTACTTTTGTAACAGGTAAGGCTTCAGATTTAGATGGACGATTCACTATTCCAGTTAGAAATGGTTCATATATATTGCAAATTTCATTTATAGGTTACAATGATTTATATAAAGATGTAGAAGTAACTTCTTCAAACCCAGTGGTAGAATTAGGAAAATTAGTTATGAGTCTTGATAATGTGTTATTATCGGAAACTATTGTAACTGCAAAAGCAGCAGAAATAGTTGTAAAAGGTGATACATTAGAATATAATGCCGACTCATATAAAGTTACAGAGAGTGCGGTTGTTGAAGATTTACTTAAGAAAATGCCTGGAGTAGAAATTGACACCGAGGGTAACATAACAGTAAATGGCAGAGCTATTACAAAAATATTGGTTGATGGTGAGGAATTCTTTAGCAACGATCCAAAGGTGGCCTCAAAAAACTTACCTGCAAATATGGTAGAAAAACTTCAGGTACTCGAGAGAAGAACTGAGATGGCTCAGATGACTGGCTTTGACGATGGTGAAGAAGAAAATGTTATAAATCTAACTGTGAGATCTGGTATGAAAGAGGGGCTATTTGGAAACGCTTTTGCAGGCTATGGAAGTAAGGATAGATATGAAGGCAATCTTATGGTCAATTACATGAAAGATAAAGATCAATATACGCTTTTAGGTGGAATCAATAACACTAATAATGCAGGATTTTCAGACCTAGGTTCAGCAATGTTTGGCAATATGGGTGGCAGAGGCAGACGTGGTGGTATGTTTGGAGGAAATAATGGTATTTCAACATCTGGTAATATTGGAGGTAATTTCAGTAAAGAATTCTCATCAACATTTAAGTTAGGAGGTAATGTCCGCTATGGTTTTACAGATACAGATGTAATATCAGATGTCTTTACACAGAATATTCTAAGCGCAGGTAACACATTGGAGGACGAATTCAACAGATCTAACAACAAGAGTGAAAATTTCAACATGGATTTGAGATTAGAATGGGATCCGAATGATTATACTAAATTGATATTCCGTCCTAATGCATCAATATACAACAATTCTAGAACAGAAACCGGACATTTTAGTACTATTGAAGAAGTAACAACAGAGAAAATCAATGACGGACAATCAGAATACTATTCAGAAGGAAAAGGAAATGATGTAGGCGGTAGGATAGATTTTAGTCGTAAGTTAGGAGATGATGGTAGAGTGATAAGTGCACAGCTTAGTGGACAAAGCGGTACGTCAGAAAATAATGGAAGTAGTGTTTCGGAAACAATATATTACAGGGGTACACGTCCAAATGATATTATCGATCAACGTTTTACAAATCAAAATGAGAATAACTCATGGCGAGGATATATCTCTTATGTAGAACCATTAGGTAAAGATAATTTTATTCAATTAGCCTATCAATATAGACAAAATATTTCAGTTTCAGATAGAGATACAAGAACAGAAGAGGTATTAGGTTCTGGCAACTATAACGTACTTGATACCCTTTATAGTAAACGACTAGACAATAATTTTGTGCGTCAGGAGTTAGAGCTTAATTTTCAATCTATTAGAGAGAATTTTGATTATATGGTTGGATTTTCAATGCAGCCATCTAGTTCAAGAAATAAAACTTTCATTGGAGAGGAGATGATTGACTCTTTAAGACAAGATGTTATCAACTATGCTCCAATGGCACAATTCAACTATCGTTGGGACAGAAATAAAAATCTGAGATTAAGGTATTTTGGTAGTACAAACCAACCTTCTGTTTCTCAACTTTCTCCTGTAATTGATATTTCGGATCCGTTAAATATCACTTATGGTAACCCCGATCTTAAACCATCCTTTGAGCATAGGTTCAACGTAAGATATCGATCATCTAATCCCGAAAAAGCAAGCTCATTTAATGCTTTTGCAAATGCAGGTTATATGACTAATGATGTAGTACCTTTTACCGCAACTAATATAGAGACCGGAAGAAAAACTACTACATATGATAATATTGCAGGCAACTGGAATGCTAATGGACGTATAATGCTTAATGTGCCTCTTAAAAATATTAAGTTTTCACTATTCTCAATGTCTTTTGCAAGTTATAACAATACTAACGGTTATACAGGATTCGAGGATGCAAATGGTGCAATCTCACGAGAGAAGAATGTTAACAAGTGGTATTCTCTTTCCGAAGTGTTAGGTTTAAATTATCGCTCAGAACCATTTGATTTTAGTCTCAGAGCAAACGTCAGCTATAACAACGTAAACAATAGTCTAGAAGGTCAACAGAATCAAGAGTATTTTAATTACGGAGCTAATGCAAGTACATCAATTTACTTGCCATGGGATTTTACAGTAGAGAGTGATATTAACTATTCAACTAATTCAGGTTATGCTGATGGATTTGAGCAAAATGAGTGGTTGTGGAATGCCTCACTTCAAAAAACTCTTTTTAAACAAAAGAATGGAACTATTCGTTTAAAAATATATGATATTCTGCAGCAAAGAAGTAATATAAGCAGAAGTGTTTCATCTAATTACATTCGAGATACAACAACAAATACTTTGACAAGCTACTTTATGGTGCATTTTGTATATCGTTTCAATATATTTAAAGGGGGCGCCACTCAAGATGATATGATGCAAAATAGAGGAGGCCCGGGTGGGGGCCCTAATAGAATGTAGGTTTTATTAATAAATAAATCTTTTATTATGGATAACAGCATAAATAGAAATAAGCAGATTACATGGAATAATGTATTTGTTCATATATTATTATGGGGGGTAATTTTTATCCTCCCATACTTTTTTATGGACTCCGAACAGGTGTTCAACTGGCGTCCTTTCTTAAGATCGTTACCCGAGATAGTAGGCTTTATTACTGTTTTTTATGTCAATTACTTCATATTTATTGAGAGACTACTATTTAAAGGTAAAATAAAAAGTTTTATTGTTTACAATATTCTTCTAATTGCCTTTGTGGCATTTATAATGTATTTTGGAAGGGGTTGGCTAGAAACTGTTTTGCCAAACCTAAGACCTCGATGGCGAGGGAGAAGAAGCAATGGTATAATACTAATGCATATTATTCGCAACTCTACTTCTCTTTTCTTGATCTTAGGATTAAGTGTTGCTTTTAGAATGACATTCAGATTGTTTGAAGTAGACAATGAACGAAAGGAATTAGCAAAAGCCAAATCAGAAGCAGAGTTGCAAAATTTAAAGAATCAAATTAATCCACATTTTCTACTTAATACTTTAAATAATATCTATGCTCTAATAGAATTTGATCCTCCAAAAGCTCAAAAGGCAGTAGTGAGTTTAAGTAAGCTTCTTCGACACTTGTTATACGACAATAATCAAGCTTTTGTGCCACTGAGGCAAGAAGTAAATTTTATGAGTAATTACATAGACCTTATGAGATTAAGATTATCTGATAATGTAAAGCTTACTGCTGTATTTTCAAGTACTGAAAAAGGAAATACACTAATACCTCCTTTAATTTTTATATCTTTGATTGAAAATGCATTTAAGCATGGAATAAGTGGTGATAAACCTTCATTTATCGATATTTTATTTGAAGAGCAATCGAATGGCAAAGTTAAGTTTGAATGTAAGAACAGTTATTTCCCTAAGTCAGAATCAGATAAAAGTGGTAGTGGCATAGGTCTTGATTTAGTGAAAAGAAGGCTTGAACTATTAAAAGCAGGAAGTTATGCTTGGGAGACAAAAATTGAAAATGATGTGTATTCTACAAAACTTATTCTAGATACAAAAAAAATAGTAGATGGTACTGAATTGTTGGATAGTTGATGATGAACCATTGGCAGTTTCGTTATTGGAGTCTTATGTAAATAAGGTACCTTTTCTAAAACTAACTGGTAAATTTAGCAATGCATTGTCTGCCATGCAAAATATTGCAACAGAAAAGGTAGATGTGTTATTTCTGGATATACAAATGCCGGAAGTAAATGGAATGGATTTCGCACATACTATAAGTAATAATACACGGGTTATATTTACCACTGCCTTCAGTGAATATGCTGTAGAAGGATATAGGGTAAATGCATTAGATTATCTACTTAAACCATTTTCTTTTGAAGAGTTTGTTGCTGCAGCTAAAAAAGCATATGGTTGGTTTGAAATAGTTCAACAGAAATCTAACCCAGATATTGAAAAGACGAGAGAGAATGTTGGAATCTTTGTTAAATCAGAATACAAATACCTTCATATTCTCTACGATGATGTATTATATATTGAGGGCTTAAAGGATTATGTAAAGATCTATACTCAAGATAGTCTTAAACCAATATTGTCATTAATGAGTCTTAAGCAGTTAGAAGAAGATTTGCCATTTGGTAACTTTGTAAGAGTGCACCGATCTTATATAATTAACGTTGATAAAATATCTAGTATCAACAAAAACAGAATAATAATTGATAAAAAACAGATACCTATTGGAGAAACTTATAAAAAGCAGTTTATGAATTTAATTGATAAAAAATAATTATAGTTCTCTAGATTTAAATGGTTCTATATTATATAAAAAAAGGGGGATACTTAATGTTTCCCCCTTTATTTATATACTTAAAAATCTTTACGATAGTGAAGCTGTAAGCATCCATACAGCTTTTTCATGACCTGAAATCAAGTCACTAACTAATGCTGAAGTGCCTTCATCATTTGTCTCTGATGCTAACTCCAATACTTCACGCTCAACAGCGATGAGTTCTTTTAGATAGTCCAAAATATGCTTTGCTATTGCAGTTGGGTCACTCACAACGCCAGTTTCTTTAATTGTAGAAACTTTTAAATAATCACTGAAGTTGTGCGATGGCACTCCACCAAGCATCAATATACGTTCTGCTACTTCATCTATTTGATCTGCAGTCTCGTCGTAATACTCTTCATATTTTTCGTGAGCACCAAAAAACTGAAACCCTTTAACATTCCAGTGAAAGCCCCTAAGGTTTGTGTAATATAGCTGTAAATTTGCTAGTAATTTCTGTAAACCTTCTACAGTCTTTTCTGTACCCTTAGGATCTAATTGTAAATAATCTAATGTTTTCATAATTTATTTTACTGTTTTCTGTTTATATTATTGATACAAATTTAACAAAAAAACTCGAAACATACAACTATATTTTGCAATATCTCAAATAGAATAAATCTATGCTTAAAACTAGTTTTAAACCTGTTTTATAAACTAAAAATACTTTTTAGTTCCATAGATAATCAATTCATCTCTTTCAAACTTCAGGGTTCAAAAACTTGAAATTGAACTCTATTAAGTGCTTTAAAAATAATATCCAAAACTTACGTAAGGATGAAATCGATTCGAAAGCCCAGAATAACCTATCTCAAGTCTCAATGGCCCTGCCACAGTTAAATTTGAGTATCCCATATTTATTCCCCAATAAGAATCCCCATCAAATAAAGAGTAAAAATGGTTGTTATGTACCAAGAAGTTAAGATTTGTATATATATAATTATTGGGTGTAAAATTATAATGTAAAGTTAAATCCGTAGTGAATACCATATTCTCTAAAATTTCCATTCCCGTAGATCCCTGTAATGATATTTGTTGAGGTGTGTAGTGATTGTCTATTTTACCTCCAACAAGATTTCGATATACATGTGGTACACTATCATTTATAATATACCTTGCAGCAATACGAGGAGTAACGTACACTTTTCGGCTCAATGATATAGGTTTAAAAAACTTCATATCTACAATATTTGTAGGAGTTTGTTCGTTTAACTGCACAAAATTATCTGTATGAATAGAGTATTGAAAAGAAAAGTATTGTCCTGAAGTAGGAAAATAAACTTGGTTTAAATTATCAAAAACTCCGTTTAACTGATAGTTGAAGTATAACTGATCGTTGGTGACTGACTGAGGTGGTTCGTTTGTACTCCCTAGAGCTTTATAGAAATGAAAATGCTCCATTTGGGCCCTAAGATGCAACATTAAGTTTCCAAAATAAAATTCCGAAAATACCAGATTAAGAGCATTTTTTCTTAGCCCCATGATATATGATAGTTCGCCCCTCTCATAAATACTTAAATCGTTTCTGCTAATCTTGTAGTTAATTCCACCTTTGTAAAATATCCCACTATTAATTGAATAATCAATCATTAGATAGGGGTCGCGACTCAGTCGTGTTGTTATATCAAACATAGAGTTTAACGAACTGTTTAAACTAATTCTTGTATTGGCAAGTATTGCTGCCATATCATTACTATCGAAATGTATACCCAAGTTTAATCTATTAGACTCTTTCACTTCTACATTAAAAATTAAATCAAAAGGATTATCACCCTCTAGTCTATAATGGACTTTACTGAACATTCCACTACCATATATTTTGGCTATAATTTCATCTAACTCATCTCTTGTAACTTTATCATCTACATTATTTATCCATCTATATAAATGATTTGTCTCATTTTGTGGGATTCCCTCAATAGAAACACTCTTAATTATTAAAGTATCCAACTTAATATAAGCGTTTGATTTTCTATAAGAGTGCATATTATTTTCATCAATTTGAAGTGATTTCTTCAGATCCATAAGATCATCCCAACTACTCATAGCAGCTTTCACTCCTCTTATAATAATAGTGTCGATACCTGGTCTTTGAAAATCTAGCATCCCATATGGATAGATGTCAGGCCTTATTAGAATATCTGTATCCTCAACATTACTATTTCTTTTATCCAATCCAATAAAATTCCAAATCTGTTGTGTAATCTCCGAAATGCTCCCTTTGCTTTGCTCAATAACTTCCTCTTCAATCGGAAAAATAGAACCAATTACTATATCGGCTCCCATACTTCTAACAAGGTCAACAGGATAGTTATTTACTAAACCCCCATCAATCAGCAGTAAGTCATCTTTTTCAACCGGTGTAAACACTCCAGGAATTGCCATACTTGCTCTTATTGCTTCAGCAAGATCTCCTTTTCTCATTACTATCTCCTCACCTGTACGAACATCCGCAGAAACACATCCAAATGGTATCGGAAGATCATCAAAATTAATGTCACCCTGAAAACCAATTGTAGTATTAAGAAATAAACTATAGATGTTTTGACCAGTAAATACACCTGGTGGAAGAGTTACTCCTCCAGATTTATCATCAAATGGAAGATTAAAGGGTAGAGAAACAACATATTTATTATAGTTATTTTTTTGTGATGCAGGAACATGCTTTCGTTTTACTTCGTCGAGCATCAAATGATTCCAATCCTGTATTTGTA
>CAZSBA010000034.1:0-22073 GCA_964605035.1 uncultured Proteiniphilum sp.
TCTAAGAAAAAAGCATCCTCTACAAATATTCAAAACTTGTAAAGGATGCCTAACATGGTAGATTAAAAATGAAGATCGAGGTTTAAATGGTTCCTTCTAATTGGTATGAGCCAGATCCTAATTCGATCTCTGTTACCTGATTAGTTGATAATACTTTTAATATACCTTCACCTTCAGGAGTGACAATGTTAAACTCTCTTGGTAGTCGCACCAATGCAGAGGTGTTGCAAGGAACAGTTATGTTCCAGAGGAACTTACCATCCTCTTTACTCCACTCGCTTTTAATTTCACCCCTTACTGAGCTGTAAGTGGCATCAACGTGAGTAAGTCCTTCAGGAAATTTAGGCTCCATAAGTATTTTCTTAAATGCTATACTTTCGGGATGGTTTTTGATACCTGCCAGATCCTCATAATACCAAATCAGTAAATCTCCAAGCAACATTACATGGTTGGCCGAATTCATAGCAGGATCGGCAGTGTCGCCATTCCACAGTTCCCAAATAGTTGTTGCTCCTTTATCAATCATATATCCCCAACTAGGGTATGTGCGGTTAGTAGCAATCTTGTATGCAAGATCTACATTATTATGCTCAGTAAGTCCTCGCATTAGATGCTGAATTCCTAAAACGCCCGTGCTAACATGACCATCAAAATCGACTTCAGTTTTATCAACAATATTGTCAAATACGGCTAGTTCCCTGCCTTGCGGCACTAATCCAAGTTGCAGCGATAAGATGTTGGCAGTAACTGTGTTGTTGTCGTAGAATGCCGAGTCTGCATTAAAAAACTTGTTGTTATATGCTTCTTTAATTTGAGATGCAAGCTCCAAATATTGTGGAATATCGTTGCTATTACCTGTAAGCTCGGCAAACTCAGCCATCATATTAAGTAAACTATAATAAACAGTGGTACTTAAAACAGCACCAGCTGTTTTACGAGAAGGATCTTGAGAATGAATTAGCTCTTGCGATTCAGGCGGCATGCACCAATCGCCATAAGCATCTTTAGTAATAATAAAATCCTGCATCGATACCTCTTGAATTCTCAAAAGGTAACTCTTCATTGAGTTGTAATGAGTTAAAATAGGTTCTATATCTCCATAATGTTGCCACAGCATCTTAGCGCCGTAGAAGTATGCAGAAGGCCAAGTAACGTCATCATGATAGATTGTCCAATATCTTGGAGAAACAACTGATATACTACCTTCGGGGCTCTGTGAATCTTCTATATCTTGTAGCCATTTACTATAAAGGAGAGCATTGTTAAATACAAAGGCTTCTCCAAAACAACCAGTTGCACGGTCGCCAAGCCATCCATGTCGCTCATCACGCTGAGGACAATCGGTTGGCATACCCCTGTAATTCCCTCTGATTCCCCAAAAAGCATTCTTGAATGTCTGGTTAATAGTTTCATTGCTAGTTTCGAATGTTCCGGTAGTTTCCATTGCATCGTAAATAACTCTACCGGTAAAGTCGCTTAATTTAGGTTCATAATCTAACCCCGAAATCTCGAAATAGCGGAAACCATGAAACACAAACGAAGGCTCCCAGCTAAAACTGCCATCTTCGCGAGGTGTATAAATATCTGTAACCCTTGCACCCCTAAGGTTATCCATATAAAGTGAGCCATCATCTTTAAGTGTTTCAGCAAAGCGCATTGTTATAGGTTTATCCTTTACACCCTTTAAACTATTAATTTTTATCCATCCAACCATATTCTGTCCCATATCCAAAATATATTTGCCATCGGTATGAGCAGTAATAGAAATTGGAGTAATTTCTTCCTGAACCCTTATATTAGGGTTTGGCTGAGCCACTAGCTTCCCGCCCGGGTTACTCATAATATCAACCTGCTTCCAGTTACTGTCATCAAAACCTTTCCAGTTCCATCCATCCCAACCAATGATAGCATCATATTCCTCTCCATCAAATTCATTGTTTGCAACAATTGCACCATTAGAAGTTACTTTCCACGACTCATCACTAATAACAACGTCAGTAGAACCGTCGGTATATTCAATATTAAGTTGTGCCAATAGACGAGGAAGTCCAAATACTTGGGTGTCCGACTGTCTCATGCCAAAGTATCTACCGTTTCCCAGCTTTACAGCCAAGAGGTTTTCTTTATTATTTATTAAAGATGTAACATCATAAACATTATAATATACCTTTTCGGGATACCACGAAACAGTTGGTGCAAGTACATCATCAGAAACCCTATCTCCATTCAGGTATGCCTCATAAGCACCAAGCCCCGAAATATATAATACCGCACGTTTAATTCTTTTGTCCACATCAAAAGGTTTACGCAGATAGCGAGCAGCCAGCCTTGTATTTCCCTCGGCTGTTTCTCCAGGGTTTGAAAACTCATTCTCTCCAATCCATTTAGCCTGCCAGTCCGATTCATTTAATAGTGCCATCGACCATTTATTTATGTTGCTCCATCCGGTTTCACCTTTATTGGTTACAACACTTACTCGCCAGAAGTACTCACTACCTGATATAAGATCTTGACCTTCATATGGAATTTGAATCGATTCACTGCTAGTCACTATACCCGAATCCCATATAAGGTTTTTGCCCTGCTTCAGATCCTTTTCACTACCTGCTACCTGTATTTGGTACGATTGCTGCACTAAATTTGGCAAAGGAGACCTAATTTGCCAAGAGAAACGTGGTGCTTTAGTGGCTATTCCCTGTGGGTTAACCTGCATTTCTACCTGTGGTGAAACTATGCTGGTTGTCTCGCCTGCACAACTTTCCATACCTATTAAGAAGGTCAGGAGGAGTGCCATTAAAATTGCATTTTTTTTCATTATTCTATCTATTTATTCAATTAGTCAGATTAATCAGTTCATAAATTGATAACTTCCTGCTTCTACTTCAAATAGCAGATAGCCATCTTGCTCACCTATTTGTTTAGCTAAACCACTGCTTTCGTTAACTGTCTTACCCTCAGTTTCAGGAAACCAAATTGTGGCTCTACAGTTGGGAGGCACCGTAACGTTGAGCTGCACTAAAGAACCCTCTCGTTGCCAATGCGACTTGATAAGTCCTGCCGGAGAGTCGAAGTTCGCTTTTGCCCATGATACCTGCGACTCAGTAAGTTTTGGTACACGAACAATAAAATTCCTATACCCGGGACTGTCAATATCCTGTCTTATGCCTGCAACACCATCAATATACCACGCACCAGGATATAGGTATGAGCTATGAAGAAGCGAGTGCCCCGGAAGATCTTTCTCCCACATCTCCCAAATTGTTGTTGCACCACTCTCCTTCATCAATCCCCAACTAGGATAAGTAGTCTGAGAAGTCATTGAATATATCAGATCGTCGCGACCCTCATCGCGAAGAACCTTAAACAACATTGCACCTCCTGTAATACCTACATCGATGTGACCGTTTCTGTTAACTAATATCTCATTCTCAAGGCTTTTCATTATATGTGGGCGCAGTTCAGAAGGCATAATATCACCATAAAGTGCAGCTGCAAGACTACGCATCGTCTGGTCGGAGTAATTAAATTCACCTTCATGATAATACTTTGCATGCAGCGCCTCAGTTGCTAAATCGGCTCTTATTTTCCATATCTCAGCTAAATACTCTTTGCCAAGAACATCAGCAATTTTATTGGCAGTTCTAAGATTATATATATAATAACAGTTATTGAAAAACAGATTCTCATCAGAATTGTTGTTCATGCCCTGCGATGTAGCACCCGGCCATAGCCAGTCTCCCAAGAAATCCCAACTACCTCCATACCTTTTAAGCATATTATTCTCAGTATGTGAATTGAGAAATTCAAGCCATCCGTTAATCATATCGAAGTTGGCCTCCAATACATCAATATCACCATTATATTGATATAGAAACCAAGGAAGAGTAACAACTATGCCTCCCCATGCAGGGCCACCACCACCATGGTATGTGGGAGCCGTTTGAGGCATAACTCCTCCACCAAGATATCTTCCGCTGCCCTCTTGTTTTCTTGCCCATTCGGGATTATTCATGTTGCCCACCATTGGCTCAGTACCCTGAACATCGCGCCAGTCCTCAAGCCACTTTGTATAAAAAGCACCTAGTTTGTAGTTGAGCAAACCAGTCTCAGAAGTAGCATGAGCATCGCCACCATAACCAAACCTCTCGCGCTGTGGACAATCAACAATAATCCCCCCTAAAGAAAGATTTTCAAATGTCCATCTTACTGTATTGTATATCCAATTCTGAAGAGAGTCAGAACACTCGAAATCGGTAGCATCTGCATAATCGGTCCTAACCATCCATCCCTTTATATCATTTTTTGTGGGAGCCGAGCTAACACCATGAATTGTAATCCAGCGTCCCGACATATAATTGAATCTATTCTCAAATGTACCTACACCTTCTTCACCCATAACATAAGCACTATGCAGAGCAAAGGTCATATCATCCTGTTCCCTCTCCGAGAACTGAAATCTAATTGTATCTCCGGGGTTACCCTTAACATCAATCTTTGTCCATCCTGCAAAGTTAACACCCATATCAACACGATAAGAACCATCGGGGCGGCCTTCAATGCCAACAGGCTTTATCTCACTAAACAATCTGTTAGGCTCAACCTGCTGAGCCGAGAGAGTTAGTGAAGGATTGATGACAGTTGCATTTTGCCAATTACTATCGTCATAATTTGCTAAATTCCAATTATCAACTTCATTGTTGGCATTCCAAAACTCACCTCCATAACCACCAACACCAAAGCCCCAATTGCCAATCAGGCGGTTCGGGCTTGGATGCGTTTTCCAACTCTCATCTGTTGCAACTCTCATTATAACCTCACCCGCATTATTATAAATATCTGCCTGAGCAATTGCAATAGGTGCACGAGGCTTATCATCAGTTGCATATGGGGCAAATATAGACCAGCCGGTACCTAGCCACAGAGCTATCACGTTGTTTCCCTTTTTTAACTGAGGTGCAATATCATAAGCAATATATCTAGCACGTTGAGTATGATCTGTTGCCGCAGGAGCAAGCACATGATCACCAATTTTGTTGCCATTTACATAAACCTCGTGGTAACCAACTGAGGCAACAAAAAGAGTAGCTCTTGAAGGTTTCTTCTCAAGCTCAATAGATTTTCTGAACCAAGGATCCTGCATCTTATTTCCACCCTCAGCAGGGTTGTACGATTCACCTGTGCCAATCCAATCGGCTGTCCATTCATCGTTCGAAAACAATCCTGTACTCCATTGGGCCGTCTTGCTAAGAGCCGACTCATTGCCACTCTCATCCTTAACTGCCACTTTCCAGTAATAAGTGTGATCCGATTGTAAGCTATTGCCCTCAAATTTTATCAACTGCATTTTGTCGGATATCACCCAGCCTGTATCCCAAACATCAGCCTCATCGGCTTTTAGCAATTTGGTACTACTTGCCACAAGAATACGATATGCAGTTTGTTTTTGCCCATATTCATTTTCTTTTGTCGGCTCCAAAATCCAGCTAAAGCGTGGTTGCTCAACATCTAAACCGTCAGGGTTTGTAAGATACTCAACAGTGAGATTTGTAGGATTAATACTACTTTTTGCGCTATACATGCAAGAAGTAGCAATAAATAGAGTAATTAAAACTGATGCAATAAAAATAATTACGTCTTTTGTTTTCATTATATTAGTTAATTTCTTGGGTTAAATAATTGAGGCAGCCAAACTTTGAAAAACGGGAAGCTATTAGTAGTATTACCTGCAGAAGCATAATCACATAATTGCACTTTAACCGCTCCCGCTCCCTGTTCTGCGTACGACTCAGGAATGAAGTTTGCAGAGAACAACATCCATATTTCAGAATCTAAAGATTTTTCATAATTGAGTTCGATATAACCACTCTCATTGGTCAAAGGGGTAAGCACAGCCTCCATAGCAGGATTGCCAAGTCTCTCATCTCTCGAAAGCACAATGGGGCCACGTGTAATAGCAACAAACTCAGGTAGGTCGCCCATCATATGCAGTTTGCCCTTCATCTCAAACTCAATCGTTATTTTGTCATTATTCTCCCATTCACGGTTTATTGTAAGAAAGCTGCCGGGCGTGATATCCCTATGAACATTCGCTACTTCATTATTCACTAAAACCTTGTAATTAGTGCTCCACGAAGGAATTCTAAGAGCGATATTCATATTCTCCTTACCCTTCAATTCTATGTCTAAATTTATAATACCCGAAACAGGATAATCTGTACTCTGTTTAATTACAACAGGATTATTGTTAGGCGAGTTAACCTTATACAAACCATCTACATAAAAGTTGATGTAAACCCCCTCATCAGACTCCATAACAGTGGAGTGAGGAATCGTAAAGAGACCCCTTGGTCCACTTGCATTGCAACAATTCAGCCCCATTCCGCACTGCTCAGAACCTTCTAGTCTCTGACCCGATAAAGGAGTGTATTTTGCCCAATCAGAGCCATCAGGCTTCATTGCCCCAAGCAGCGCATTATAATAAGTCTTTTCAATAGCGTCGGCATATTTAGCATCGCCAGTCAATCTAAGCAACTGCTGATTGAATTTAATCCAAGTTACCGTCACACAAGTCTCCTGATAATGAGCAATAGGAGCTGTCTGCTTATCTTTACCCGAAAACCACGCCTCCATTGCCGATCCCGAGCCAGCAATATTAATTTCACTATCAATTATGCTTTTCCAAGTCTTCTCAACCGCCTCTTTATGCAACTCATTTCCAGTAATACGATATAACTCTAGCAAGCCCTCATAGCACGACATCATCTCGTAAGCCTTTTGACCCTGTTCCCATCCATACCAATTGTTTTCAGGTTTTGCAAAACGACTTCCAACAGGGATATCTGCTTTTGATATTAATTGTGGCCCTTGTGGTGTTTCCCACTGTTGTACTATATCCTCCGCAAAATCAAGGTAAACCTTCTTGCCCGTCCTTGAGTAAAGCTGACAAACAGGCTCCAGCACCGACGATGCCGCCATACCTCTATGATTTCCCAACTCTACAATATTCAAATTCTTCTCATTAAGCTCTTTAATCAAAAAGTCGGCCTCCTTAGCAGCTGCATTTAATGCATCTTGATCATTTGTAAGATCGTAATAAGCAATTAGCCCCAGCATGCAATATTTTCTTCCCCAAATATCCCATGCCTGAAGTCTGCTCTCGGGCGCATAGTTACCAATATAACCATCCGAAGTTTGCGTCTTTATCAATCCATCAACAGCATCCTTTAATTTAACGGCCAGCTCAGGTGTAGGGTTGTATTTATAAGCCAACACTGCAGAGGTAAACCACTTACCCCAAAATTCGCTCTGCCAGCAGCTGTGCTCATCCCTCTGTTTAAAGGGTTGTATAAGCCTCTCAATATCCTGCGCAAGAATACGATTTTTATAAGAAGCATCAAGCTTCTCACCCAAATAACCATTCACCTCTGCATGAGAAGCGTTTATTAATTTATCCTGTGCACTAACAATTATTACTGTTAGAGTAAAAAAGGCAATTGTAGAAAATAGTTTCTTTAATATATTCATAGTCCTAAGTTTCTTTATATACAATCTCTAGCGAGTGTTTACCGCTCATTAGTTCAGTTTCACTTTCATTGGTCGCGCTTCCCGGTGCATACAATATACCTGTTGTACCTACAGGAACTTCAATATCCATCAAAAGCTTATCACCCTTAATTTCCCAATCAACTTTTATATTACCGTATGGCGTCATTTGAGATGTCTTCGCCCAAGTAACACCACTGGGAATCTGTGGATCAATAATAAACCTTTTAAAAGCCCTCTCACCCTCAATATTTCTAATTCCTCCAACTACCTGATAAAACCATTGGCCAACACCATTATAGCAATTATGTATTCTGCTTCTTTCTCCGTTCCAGTGTTCCCAAGTAGTTGTAGCCCCATTGTCAATCATATAAAGATAACTCGGATACGACCTTTTTTTAAGCATAGAGTAAATAAAATCAGGTTGATTAGCTTTTGCCGCCCATTCCATCATTACAGGAATTCCAACAAGACCTGTATTTAAATGACCACCATACTCACTATTTGTTTTCTCAATTAACAGCTGAGTTAAATCATTATGCATCTCTTTAGGGGTAACTTCCGCAAGCATCGGAAATATGATATCTATTTGCGATCCTGTAGAATAATATCCTTCTTCAACATCAAAATAGGTGTCATGAATCAGCTTGTTAAGGACACTCCTTTTCTCAGCGAATATCAATTTGTCGCTTTCCTTTCCCAGAACATCGGCAATCTTTTCCATCTGCCCAAGACATATAGAGATGTAGCAGTTGTTTACAAGATCAACCGACCTCTCATCAGAATGATTTGGGTTGCCTACACCTTCAGGTGTTGCCCAGTCTCCCAAGTACCAGCTCCTGTAATTCGTATCCGGCCATCTCTTAAGCAATCCGTCAATAGTATGATTATCCACATACCCAAGCCATTTAATCATTACCGGATAATATTTTTCTAAAACTCTGGTATCACCATATTGCTGATAACTGTTCCACGAAGCAGAAATAATAAAACCGCACCAATATGGGCCACCACCTGCACTATATGGGTTTGGTGCAGTGTGTGGCATACTTCCATCCTCACGAATAACATCACCCCACGCTTGCAGCCAGTTGTTGTAAAGAGGAGAAAGATTAAACATTGTTTGTGCAGTAATTGTAGAAGCATTTCCATCACCCCCATACCCCAATCGTTCAATCTGCGGGCAATCTACAAGATAACCTCCAAGACCAACATTTCTAAGGGTATATGAAATCATATCATGTATGTTATTAAGATCATCATCAGACGAAACAAAGCTCGATGCCTCTTCAAAATCGGTATGAATAAAGTGAGCTTTGATATTATTAATCTCAGGCTCTTGAATAAGATTAGATATTTTCACATACCTAAAGCCATGATAATTAAACTTATTTATAAAATGCTCGGTACCTTCACCCGAAGCAATGTATCTGTCAATTTGTCC
This sequence comes from uncultured Proteiniphilum sp., assembly GCA_964605035.1. GTDB lineage: Bacteria > Bacteroidota > Bacteroidia > Bacteroidales > Dysgonomonadaceae > Proteiniphilum. The sequence continues at coordinate 8,987 of CAZSBA010000034.1, forward strand.
CTGACCATAAATATCTCCATCGGCAGTTAAATGATCAGAGTACTCCATTACAATCTCTTGGTCTTTCTCTAACTCCTTAAATGTAATATCAAACCAACCAGAAATTGTTGTTCCCATGTCTATCAAATGACTGCTCTCATCTATTCTTTTTGTAGAAATCGGCGAAATACTATTTTTTATTCTATTAGGCTCCACCATTTGAGGACTAACCTCATGATCAGGTATATCGGCAATTGTAACACTCTGCCACAACAACTTATCGGGAGATTCAAATGCAATATTCCTAACTTCTTTGTTACCAGTTATCGTCTCACCTCCAAAACGGTGAGGACGCCAGGTTCCAATACTCTTATACTCACTCTCGCGTGCAGTCCAAGTTTCATCACTAACTAATATCCTATGAACATCCTCTCCATCCAACTTTTCTAATTGAGCTTTAAATACCGGTCCTTTACCCACTACACCAGGCAATCCTTCGTTATACCAACCGCTGCCTAACCAGATGATTATATTATTTTCTCCTTTCTTAATATACTCACTCACATCGTAAGTATTAATAAGAGAACGTTTATTAAACTGTGCTACAGCAGGCGACAAAACTTCATCACCAACCCTCTTACCATTAATAAAAACCTCATGATAGCCAAGTGAGTTAACATGCAGAAAGTAAGCCTCATTCTTGCCAATTCTATCTATAGAAAACTGTTTCCTAAACTGAGGAGAAGATACAGTATCGCTGCTCTCAACTTCACTATTAAGCCTAATATAAGAAGCAAACCAGTCAAAGCTATTTAACAATCCAATGCTGAATTTAGCAGGCCTGCTCCAATCCGAGACCATGTCATTACCATCCCACACCCTAATTTTCCAATAAAGCTGTTCACCCGAACTTAGTTTCTTTCCGGCATACTCAACTAGCACGCTTTCCGAAGAGGATGTTTTTCCTGAATTCCAATAGTTCGAATTGTTCTCATCTAACTTTTCAATCTCCGAAGCAACCAAAATTTGATATGCCGTTTGTGTAGCACCCTGTTCAGACGAACTATTAATCCAGCTAAAGTGAGGCCTAGAAGTATTAATACCCAATGGATCAGTCAAATTCTCACACTTTAAATCAGTTACTTTTAAAGCACTATTTGCCGTACATCCCATCGTTGCCACAAACAAAAAAATTGCAGTAACAATAAATATTTTTTTTATAAAGATATTCTTCAGCCTCATATAAATAATTTTAAAATGCAATCAGCACTTACTTTTTAGGTTTAATCTTAAAAGTGTAAGAGCCAGCATCAAGTTTTATGTGATTAAGTCCTTTAGTATCTAACTTTTCAATCACTACATTGTCGGGTATATAAAATGTAGCACTACTATTTGCAGGGATTACAATATTATAAGAAACACTGTTTTTATTATCCCATTTCCAGTCCGATACAATAGTTCCATATGGAGATTTAAAATCAGCCCTAAACTCTTTCAAATCCTTTTCAAAATGAGGTCTCAAGATGATATGCTTAAAACCAGGCTCAGCCGCATCCGGAAAAATACCTCCCAAACCTTTAAAAAACCAAGCACCAATTTCACCAAACATCATATGATTATCAGATATGTCACGCTCAGCATCAAGATCCCAGTTCTCTAGCAGGGTAGTGGCACCATTCACAATCCACCAACCCCACGATGGGTAAGTATCTTGAACAGCAACCTTATAAGCCACCTCAGGATAACCATTCTCACTTAAAGCATTCAACAGAGCCTTGGCGCCCAGCACTCCCACATCAAGATGAAAATCAGTTTTCCTCACCTGCTCAGCCAAGTTAGCCGCTACCTTCTCAATCATATCCTCAGGCACCACCTTCCAATGCAGCGGCACACTAAGTTCAGTTTGCGTTCCACTCGCATAAATTCCCGTTTCATAATTAAGATACTTCTTGTTAATTGCATCCTTTATCTTCTCTGCCAATGCCGAGTAATGAATATAATCAGCCTCTTTTCCAAAAAGCTTAGCCGCATTAGCCAAAATTCTTGAATCAACATAGAAATAGACCGATGAGGTAAGTTCAAGATTAGAGCGAGACTTCACCGGCACCCAATCGCCACGTCCCCACGAGGTTAAACCCTCCGGACTAGTTCTGTCTACATAGTCAACATAACGTTTTATATTCTCATATGTGTCGGCCAACAATTTGCTATCACCATAAAATCTGTAAATCTCCCAAGGAATAATAGCAATGGTACTAGTCCAGTCCAACCCGTTTGCCGTACCATAACCCCATCCACCTGTTGGAATAATATCCGGCAACACACCATTCGGCTGCTGTTCATCTCGATGATCAGCAAGCCATTTTTCATAAATAGTAATACCATCAAAGTTATAAAGAGCCGTCTCAATAGCAAAGTGCCCGTCGCCCGTCCATCCATTCTTCTCACGTTGAGGGCAATCGGTAGGATATCCCATCAGGTTCGACAGATAAGCATTGTTTGTTGCCCACCACAACCTGTTAATAAGCTCACTCGAAGTCTTAATCCTACCCACCGGAGGCACATCACTATGCATAAAGTAAGCAGTTAAACTATTTATATCCAAGTCGACGGCACTACTGGCTTCCACCTCAACATATCTAAAACCTTTATAGTTAAACCGAGCCATAAACTCATCCACTCCACCACTCAAGATAAGAATATCTGTTTGAAAAGGATCTTCCTCTTTATCACCGCGATAATAAATATCAATATTAGCCAAGTCTATTCGGCCATTATCGTCTAAACGTTCTCCATGCTTAATTTTCAATACAGTGCCCTCTTCGCCCGAGGCAGTAATACTTGTCACACCCGCCATATTCCTGCCAAAGTCATACAAGTAAGTAGCATCATCAATCTTAGTAAATGAAACAGCCGGAATGGTCATAACATTTCTTATAGGTCTCAACTGCTGAGCGGTTATATTCTGAGAAGGAGCCTGACGAAGTCCAACGCCGTTCCACTTCGAATCATCAAATTGCGCACTGCTCCAACCCTCAATTTCCTTACGGGCATCGTAATGCTCAGCAGTATATATGCTGTTAAAAATTATGGGGCTATCAGTTTTTCTCCACGATAAGTCAGTAAAAATAGTTTCCACACTACCATCTGTATAAAAGATCTTCAGATCCAAACAAAAAGCAGGTCTGTTGCGCCACGGAGCCCTTTCAAAGTTCCACACTGCCAGCGATTGGTGGTTATACCAACCATTGCCCAATACCACACCAACAGCATTATCACCTCTTTGCAGCTGTTCAGTAACGTCGTGTGTTACATACAAATTTCTCCTGTCAAAACGGGTGTACATCGGATCCAGCCTCTGATTACCAATCTTCACACCATTAACATGCAGCTCATAAAGTCCCGCCACCGCAATATAAACACGTGCCGATTCAATCTCTTTATCAGCCTTAAACCCTTTTCTGAAATAGGGCGCCGCCTTGTAATTAATATCCCTGCCATCGCTAATCCAGCTACCCTGCCAATTGCTCAAATCCATCATCCCTGTTTCAAATGTCTGAATATCAGAGATACTCTCTTTCTTATTTTGATCCCAAATAATCACCTTCCAGTAATATTTTGTAAAAGGATTAAGATTAGCACCTATGTATGTAACCAGCTGTACTTCAGAATCAATCTTACCACTATCCCAAATTATATCATTACTCCCGTTATTACTCTCAGCATCATTCTTATATACAATCAGAGAAGTCGATCCGTTTACAGAATTCACCAATAGCGAATCAACCCCCACAATCAACCTGTAGGCATCCTGTTTAGCCCCCTTCCTGTTATCATCAATCTTCCATGTTAACCTCGGATTATGATTATCCAAACCAATCGGATTCTCTAGATAATCAGTCTGCAGTTCCACAGGATTCTGGCCGTAAACAAGTAAACCCAAAAACGATATTGCTACAATTAGAAATGATTTATACATTATATAATTCCTTATTATTTAGATGCTTTATTTTACTATTTAGTTGTTTAAACCTTACTACTTAGCTTATATAAACTTCTTATTTAGTCTTTTTTTTAGCAACTATTTAATTGCCTTTTCTTCTAATATTTAGTTTCTTCTTCAATAATTATCTCTTCCACTTTTGTATACAGCTCATACGTATAGCTATGACTACCACTTCCCACCTCTTTATATTCTTTCACATGAGGCAAATATATCTTAGCGCTACAGTTATGCGGAATCGAAACATTAAGCGTAAAACTATAATCAACAATTTTCCAATCCACGCTAATAGTGCCATACATAGTCTTATACGAAGCATTCACGTAGCTCAGGTCCTCAACCGGTTGAGGTGCAATAATTATATTCTTATACCCACTGTTACCTTCAGACTGAATACCTGCCAGCGATTTAAAAAACCACTCTTCAATCTGTCCCATCATAAAATGGTTCCACGAAGCACCCGCTCTGGGGTCCCACAACTCAGTCAGTGTTGTAGCCCCAAACTGAAGTTGAAAGCCATATCCCGGCACCTCCTTATGATTATGCATTTTATACATAATATCGTTCAGACCATTATCAGCCAATGTCTGAAAAAGATAACGGTTACCCACATCACCAGTCGAAAGCCTATAATTCCTACCTTTAATATTCTTCACAAGATTATCCAGTACACCTTCTCTGTTTTCCTCTTCAACAATTCCAGCAAATAGAGGCATGGAGTTCGATGCCTGGCTACCAGTACCATAATATTTGTCCTCCTCATCATAAAACTCACTGTTAAACGCATCTTTCACATCACTTCTCAGCTGAGAATAATATAGCTCATCTTCACTGTTACCAGTAATAGCAGCAGCCTCAACCAGATAATCAATAACCATATAATAATGTGTCGATGCAGAAAGCGCAACAGGAGTATTATGCGAAACCCCATATGGCTGATCCTCTCTGTAATCACACCAATCACCCAAACCATGAGATACAATATGATTGGTAGCAGTTGAAGAAAGATAATCAACATACCTCTTCATAACATCGTAATACTCAATAATTAGTGAGTTGTCGCCATAAAACTGATAATACATAAAAGGCAGAATTACAGAAGTACTTCCCCATTCAGGAGAATCTCTAAAACCACCATCAAAAATCACATACTCAGGCGCGATGTCAGGCACCAAGCCATTCTCAAGTTGCGAATCTCTTATATCGCTCATAATCTTACGAGCGAAAGTCGACAGGTCGAAATTGTAAAACAAACCCGGTCCATTCAAGTGAACCTGTTCAAGCCAACCCAACTTCTCGCGATGCGGGCAATCAGTAAACACCGCATGCATGTTGCTCTTCATGGCATTAACAATCAAGCGGTGCGTATTATTAAAAATCTCGTTCGAACTTTCAAATGTCGATGTTTGAGGATTAGAGTTGTAAACAAACAACGATTCTATCTCCTTTACTATTTTATCTACATTACCAGAACCTTTGCCAGAATCATTATCTGAAGCTTTACTAGAGCCATTATCAGAGGTTTCACTAGAATTATTATCAGCACTTCTAGTTTCTTCCACCTGAATATACCTATATCCATAAAATGAATACCTAGGTTGCCACACCTCTTCACCACCACCCTTAAGGGTATATTCAAAGTAATAGGGTGTGCCCGACTGTGACTGGTTTACACTGCCATCTTCATTAATATTTTCTCCTAAAATCAATTTTATTTTGTCACCCTCCTTACCCTTAACCTTAATTCTTGGGAACCCCGATAAATTTTGTCCCATATCATAAACATAAGAACTACCCACTCTTTTAACCGAAGCAGCAGAGAAAGTTTCCATAATCTTAATAGGGTAGGTGGTCTGAGCTGTCAGCCTGCCTTTTGGAGCCTCCTGCACAACAACTGGCATCCATTCCGAATCATCAAAACCCTGCTTATCCCATCCCGGCTGTTCAAGTCTAGCGTCGTAATCCTCACCCCCATACATATCATTAAACACCAATGGGCTAAGCGAATATTTCCACGAGCTGTCCGAAACAACCTCCTCAGTAGTTCCATCTTTATACGTAACAATCATCTTAAAAAAAAGCGTTGGAGGACCAAAACTAACCTGCATCTTCACATATCTGCCGCCTTGTTCATTATAGAAGCCATTACCCAGCAATACTCCCAAAGCATTTTTCTTCTTTAACTCATCAGTTACATCAAATGCGTTGTAGTAAATGGTCTTATCATAATCGCTCCACATCGGATCAAACTGAGTGTCGCCCAACTTCTCACCGTTAAGCGATAGCTCATAATGCCCCAATCCACTTACATAGATAATAGCATCCTTAATTTTTTTATTGCTATCAAACTCTTTCCTCAGATAAATACTTCTTTTAGAAAGAGGATCAGTCTCCTGCCATCTCTTGCCAGCTTCAGAGGATATTGATAGTCCATGATAATTTCTTCCTTCAGGAATGTTCGAGTCCTCACGTCTGATAGCCCCAATCCAGTTGCTCCCATTTTCAATATCCACCGGAGCTAATCTAAAACTGCCCATTTCACTCCATTCAGACAACCTTTCATTGTTATCCCAAACACGAACCCGCCACAAATATTTAACTCCCGGCTTCAATTTATCAATATCAAGTTTCACTCCCTGACTCTTCTCGGAATCAATTTTGCCAGAGTCCCAAATCATCTCACTTTTGTTCTTAGTATCTGAGTAAATCTCAACCTGATAAGCCGTCTGAAGTAAATCATTTTCGTTAGACTGTAGCTGCCAGCCAAAACGAGGCGATTCCGAATTAACAGCCAAAGGGTTTTCTACATTATCAACTCTTATCGTAGTTACTTTAAAAACATTTCTTCCCTGAGCATAATCCGAACATTGAGTTAAGATGATGAAAAGCGAAGCAAATACTATTATTTTTGGCAATAAGTATCTAAATCCTATCTGTTTCCGGCTTGTTATACCCATTTCTTTATTATTTAATTTTTTCAGTTTCTAAACACAAATTTACAAAAATAAACCCAGTTTGCACAATGTTTCAACCTTTAAGTCGGTTTCAAAACAAGAGTCATTAACATCTTTAATATTAAGCGCTTAAGCTGGTTTTAAAACAGCGCAAATCCAAAGCCTCAATATCTTACAGCTTCAATATCTTACAGCTTTAATTGCAACCGGCCCAAATAATCCCGATGGTTGTAAACGCGATTCTGCATTATACGGATTAACCAAATACCACGTCTTGCGTTGCTCTTCAGGTAATCCCATGTCACCAATAATCCTGTTCATCCAATTATTTACTACTGTCACAGAAATAGAGTTAGCACCACTGTTTATAAAATCTGTAATATCCACATTATAAGGCGATGTCCATGCACCACCTGCATAAGTATCGTTAACATACACCTTAGCCATAGCAGTTAGATTACCTAGATCAATCACATAGTTCTCACCATCTTTTTTCTCAGGCAACTCAAAATCGATTTTATATGTAGCCTCACCAGAATAATATTTTATCCTCTCGTCCAACGAAGTCGTCCAGTCGTAAAGAGACTCAAATTCAATTTCCTCAGCGGGGCCTCTTCTCGAAGCCTCAAAATTCACCAACCATGGGCCAACAAGCTCTTCAATTACTTCCGGCAACGGATAATTGTAGGTAATCTCCTTTAGCGAACTATCTTCAGCCCTCTTTTTAAAGACTATAAATACACTTTCATAGGCCGAAAGCTTTATCGGAACCATTGTAGACCCTTCATTCATATCATAAGCCGGCAATAGCCTTATCGAGCCGGTTACAGCATCCCACAGTTCGGGTTGCCTTCCCGTTACCCTAAACTCAGGATATATAATCTTCTCTTCATTTGCCTGATTCGATATAAAGTATATATCTGTATTATCGCTAACCGTTCTGTGGCCATAATGAATTGAATTATCTTCAGGAAGCAAACAGTCGGGTGGCAAATCAATAAGCTCAAACACCTCCTTCATAGGTAACCCATTCATAATATAACCTTTGCCATACACCCTATGCTTAATATTCACACCATCAACTTCACCCCATATTTCCGATGCCATCTCTCTAACCCTTTCATCAGCAAACGGCTGGTTTTCTAGGCTAGGAGAATGTGTGGGTGGCTGTCCAACAACTACTGCTCCTGCGTCTGCCAGCTCTTTTATCTTCACAAGCACTTCGGGCCTCATAGTCTTTTGTTTTGGGAGTACCAACACTTTATACTTAGTGCCATGGGGTAGAGTAAGCAATCCATCCTCAACCCTCATATCTCTCACTATTACCTCAGCATTAATATAATCAAACTGATAACCCACAGGAAGCGGAGGATCGGTCACCCCCGTCATTTTAGGCGCATCCTCACCAATAAAATAAGCAACGTCAGCAACATTCAACCCCTGTTGCAGCATCATATTAGATCTTTTCAGATAAGCCGTAAACAGATCAATCTGCGAAAACCATGTGTTCTTCCTATCAAATTCATTTCCAAACCAAGCGTTTACACCCGGATTTTTATCCTCATACGGCTGCATTATATATACATGAAGCAGAGTATTATTTATACCCTCAGCAAAAAATCTGTCAGTGCGCTGTTTCATCATGGCAGGGTAACGAGAATATGCCGGCCCCCCTGAAGTATTCGACTCAGCAGATATCTTGTTTTTACCATAAATATGTCCTGCCGAAGTTGCAGCTCTGTTTTCAATATTACCCAGTTCACCTTCACTCCAATACTCACCTCCAATTTCGTCAGACTGGCCACCATACATCAAAAACTCACCCGGAAATCCCCAATGGCCATAATTCTCAAGCCATGTTGTTAAGCCATGCTCATGGCTCACATCTCTCAATCCACCCACATAATCATAAGCAACCTTATCTGCAATCATTCTTCTTATATCCCACAAGAAACGATCCGATTCCAGTTGACTGTTAATCACAAATCCATTAAAAACAGGAAGGTAGGGCACAGCGCTATATCCATATCTGCTCTTAAACTCCTCAAGAAAACCATCCGTAAAATTCTGCCCGCCGGTTTCATAGCTATCCTGCACCACAACCTTAAATGTTTTTCTGTCCTCCTCAGGAATACGTCTTAAAATCTCCCCAATAAATCTGTCAAAATGTTCTGCCACCCATTCCTTACTCATTTTATCCACTTCAAGACCAGTTGCCTCAGGCGAAGCCGGTCCATTCGTAACCTCCGTAGGTGCCATACCCAGCCTCAGAATAATCCATTCACCCTCAGGTGCATCCCATCTCAACACACCATCTTCCGACATATACTCAGTAACATCAATAACATCATTATCATTAACTATCAAACCCTCAGCCACAGGCTCTTTCTGCTCCTCCCACATATAAGCATCCCAATAGGGTAGAGGAGTTGGATGCATCTTAGCCAATGTTTTTTCACTATACCGCTCTACTTTAGGCAAAGAGCTTAAAACTATCTCAGCCAATCCTGCGTTCTGAGGCACATTGTTAAACGTAAGCCTAAACTCACTCGCTGTCACATCATCAAACGAAATTGTTACTGGTGCAAATGGCACAAACCCTACATTTAATGCCGGGTTCGATCTGTTTATCCCAAACTCTTTAACAACCTTAAACTCATCATTATCACCCTTAAACTCTAATATTGTATGAGCATTAACTGCAACCTCCTTCAGGTGTACAGTCAAACTTCTTGCAGTAAACGGCTCATCTGTTTTAAAGTTAATCTCCAGCTTTCCTCCTTCCGGAAAATTTACACCTGTAGAAATGTCACCATCAAAAACGCTATTTATATCCAATACGGTAGGAATAGTTAATATCATACTGTTTTCACTATTCATTATCATGCCATCACCCACCAAGTTTGGCAAAGCAATAACTCTCACATCCTGAAAAAAAGTAGTTGGTTCGCTCAGTTCTATCTCCGTTATACCTGGTCCCACAATCTTCTCCTGCGATGAGGCAAGATATCTCATCGACTCTTCCGGCTTAATCCATGGGCCCCCCGACTGGCTCCAGCCAGGTGAGTTAAAAATCCCAATCTCAATATCCAGTTCAGTTGCAGTTCTCAAAGCAGTATGCATAATATCCCACCACTCATCGCTTAAAATCTTCACATCACCGTATGGTAGATCCTCAATTCCAATATTACCAATAAAAGCACGGTTAATTCCTGCCTCTTTCATAGCATGCAAATCTCTCACAGCACCCTCTTCAGAAATATTATCAGATATCCAGTACCAGTAAACACTTGTTTGAATGTTGTCGGGGGGACTTATAAAATCAGCTTCCAAATCATTTGATTCAATACACGACACATTAATTAGCAATAATAATAGTGTTATCAGGTATAAACTTCTATTTCTCATCATCGTTTTTTTGAGTTTCCAATTATGCAGTAACCTTTTACGAACTAAATAAATTAGATTAATAATTTAAAATACACGCAATAACGTGTTTCGAGATTTCTCAGAATTGCAAATGTACACTATGTTAACTTAAATTTAACTTAGAAAAATGATAAAACTACTATGAAAAATGGAGCTATCTATAAAAAACCTTCTTTATAGTAACAGGTCCAAGCAGTCCCGAAGGCACCAAAGGCGAGTTAGCATCATACGGATTATATGTAGTAAACGTATAACCCTTTTTGCCCTCCAGCTTCAGCTTCTCGTCGCCCACCAATCTGTTAATCCACAAATTAGCCACTTCTATAACAAGTCTGTTATTCTTCTCCACCAACTTATCAGTTATATCCAGCTTCCATGGGTATGTCCAAAGTATACCAACCTCCTGACCATTCAAAACCACCCTTGCCATATTTTTTACACTCCCCAAGTCGATAATAATATTATCCTCACCAATATCAAAGTCTTCAGGCAGATCAAAAATATTACTATACGAAGCAATGCCCGAGTAGTACTTAATGCCCTCCTCCCCATGATTTGTCCAATCGCTCAACTCCTCAAAAACAGTACGTTCGGGCCCACCAAACTTCTTATCAAATGCCACATTCCACTTACTGTTTATAGTCATTATCACACTCTCCTCTTTATAAAAAGAGTTACTTATATCTATAGTATTCCTCTTATCAAAAACAACAAAATAGCTCTGAAATGGCTCAAACTTCAACTCCGCCTGCCACCTATTATCATTAAAACTCAAGCCATCCAAATTATAAGTCTTTCCAGATATAGGATCCCAAATCGATGCATTCTCTTCACCCGACCTAAAAAAACAGTCCGTAGTAACAGTTTCATTCGTTTTATTAGAAACAAAATATATTTCCCAATGCATCGAAGTCCTGTGCGTATATCTTATCGACTCACTATATTCCTTAAAATCCTCTTCAATATCCATCTCCCTCAGCACATCACTCACCAGATCGTAATCAGGGTACAAATTATCAACCCTTAGCTCAAGCTCGCTCCCACTAATAACCTTTCCCCCACCATAGTTCACAGCACCGTAGCCATCATCCATATGCGATTTTCCCCAAATCTTTTGCGCCAGTTCATCAACCTTAGCATCATTTTTAGGATAACCCGTTAGACTAGGCGATTTCACCGGAGGAATCCCCATTACCACTGCGCCATCTTTTATCAGCGACTCAATTTTAATCAACAGTTCAGGTGTCATTGTCCTCACAAGAGGGAGAACCAATATTTTGTACTGTCCACCACCCGGAAAAACAATACTTCCATTTTCTACATGTGCAAGATAAAGCTGACCGGGCGAACAACCATCAAAGTTATAACCTCTCCTATCGGGAATGGTATCATTGCCCGTCATAGCAGAAGCCGGAGGAACAAAAACATGCGGTGCTCCTTCAGGAGTTAAAAACAGAATATCCGCAACACTTCTGCCCTGTTGTAAAATATACTGACAACGCGATATGTAGTTGTGATAAGCACCCACCATAGGCCACCAGGTCTGATTCCTGTCCCAGTGAACCCCATACGGCCCCATCGTTGCCCCCGGTCTAAGCGAGTCGGCAAGAAATTGATTCTGAAACGTATGATAAACAAACCTGTTAATGCCAGTTGCAAAAGCCCAGTCACCCTGATTTTTCATCACCTCAGGATGCTGCTTCCATCCCTCACCGGGGTCGCCCGTAAATGCTTCAGCAGCAATAATAGATCTGCCATTAATATGCCCAATAGATGATGCCTCAATGCAACTAAATGCAGAGTTAAATCCAAATCCCAAGCTCCAAAATTCACCCATAGGTATATCAGCTATAGCACCCAGCTCTAAATCGGCCGTCGGATTCATATCATACGGCTCAATAGAAAAATCTAAATTATTTTTCTTAGCATATATCTTCGCATACTGAGCATGATTCTCCAGAACAAGCTCCTGCGATGTTTGTCTTAAGTCCCACAAAAAACGCTCACTAATCTCGTGATTCTCTACAATCATCCCCGAAACAACCGGATAAAATGGCAAAGGGTCATAACCTCTCTTTCTGATGAAATCATACCTAAAGTTCCAGCTCCAATTCTGTGCACCCATCTCCCAGCTATCCATGTGCAGCCTTTTCAAACCACCCTTTTTACTCTTGTCCGGAAATCCGGTCCTCTTCAAAAGTCCCCCAATAAAATAATCCAAGTGATTATTAAGAGCCCTCTTATCAAATTTATCAGATTCAAAGCCCAGACCCGGCAGTGGAGCCGGTCTCGTTTGTGCCCCATTATTTCTGCTCACAAATCTCATCACAATCCACTCTCCATTAGGTGCATCCCAAATTAGCCTGCCCTCTTTATCCATCTTTTCGCTCAAATCGATAACCTCATCCCATTTAATAGGCTCACCATTTAAAGCAGGAAACGAGTCTTGTGCCACAAAATAAGGTTTCACGCCAGCCACCGAAGTGTATGGAGGCCTATAATACAGAGCCTTCTCATCAATATCATAAATAGAATCTATCTTCTCTGTATACCTGAATGCTAGCACGGCAATATCTCTGTAATACTCTTCCCATTGCTTTTGTAGTTCAGTGGGTAGACCAAAATAGGGACTCTTTGGAGCAGGAACGGGTAGGATAGTGTCAATCAGCCTGCCACCCTTCACCACAATAGTATCACTCACAATGTGCTGCATCGACTCCTC
>CAZSBA010000035.1:0-22024 GCA_964605035.1 uncultured Proteiniphilum sp.
CTAGGCACATGGAAGCAACCCTTCCATTTTCCACCTTTAAGATCTAGCAAAACGTCACCTTCTCTGTTTAAATATCCCCACCATTCAGGATGTTCAGGATCTTTAAAATGTTTCCAAGTGTAGTCATGCAATTTTTCAAACCAAGCTAGGCATTCCTCAGAACCTGTTAGTTGATAACCTTTTAAGAGAGCTATTAGAGCTTCAATATGTACCCACCATAGTTTCTGATCCCACTCCAATTGTTGAGGTGGAAAACCTTTACGGTCCATGAAGTAAAAAATGCCTCCATGTTTTTTATCCCAACCGTATTCCATTAATGTTAAAGTTGTTTTAGCAGCTTTTTCAATTAAGTCCTTTCTATTTAGTCTAACCCCTACGTCCATTATAAACCACATCGATTCTAGGCCGTGCCCCGGATTAACTAGTCTACCGTCGAATGTATCAGACAAGGATCCGTCTATATTCAAGTTTTCTACTATTATACCACCCAGTTCAGGACGAAGAAACACTTCCATAACTTCATCAATGCAATGGTCCATGGTGTGCTCAATAGTTTCTTCGTCAAGTAGATGTTCAATCTCTAGAGTCAGATTACATAAAATCATGGGTAAAGAAAATCCTTTCAGTAGTCGTGTTCCAGGATATGCTTTATTCCACTTCCCTTTTGGGTTTTCTTTCTTTGAAAGTATTTTTTCAAAAGTATTTTTTGCTATGTCAGCATATTTTTCATTCTGAGTTGCAAGGCTTAGCTGGCCAAATGCCATTGCTGCGAAAGTATATGAAAAAATATTGTATGGTTCTACCAATGGCTTTCCATCTTGTGTGAGTGAAAAGTACCAGTTGTAGTCACCATCATGACCATATTTAATTAAGAACTCTGCTCCTTTAATTGCACAATCCAACCATTCCTGTCTTTTCTCTACCTTATTATATAACATAGAGAAAAGCCAGACTTGTCTTCCTTGCAGCCAGATAAACTTATCTGTGTCGAAAATATTTCCTTGTCTATCTAGACATGTGAAGTAACCACCGTATTTCTCATCTTGCGATTTAGAAAGCCAGAAAGGAACTACATTCTCAAGTAATTCTTTTTTATACTGATTTTCTAGATTTTTAAAATTCGCCATAGGATTATATTTTAATTTAATTGAATGTCATTGTGATTCGTCATTTTAATAACGACTGTAGAATGTTATGGATTCTACCCTAATAATTAAAATTCAATGCAAATAAACACAAATAAAATATTAATGCAAGGGGTAAAGTAAAATAATTTATTAAATAAGGCGTAGTTAATGATATTTAACCAAGGAGTGTTAAAAAATGAATAGTATACTGTATGCGTGAATTCAGATTTTTGAGTAAGTTTTTATAAAGACAAAAGAGTCTGCGCTTCCTTCAGAGTATCAGGTTTACCAACATCTATCATTTGAATATCTTCCGGAGCAAAGGCTCTTATCAACTCGTATTGGCTTAGGAATATATAAAAGTCGATTATGGAGAATTTCTCAGGGAAATCAGTCATATATTTAAAAATAGAAGGTTCTAATATGTGAATTCCAGAAAAAGCCAATTCATTGTACTGTTTAAGTTCGAGTAGTTTATTTGGTGATTTAATTTTACCTGTTTCTTTATTTGTCCATCCTTTGAGTTGGTTGGCTGTGTTGAAAAGTAAATATCGAGATGTTTTACGTTTACTGCATACTAGTGTTGCAATAGAGTTTGAACTTTTATGGAAAAGATAAAGATCATTAAGGTTTATATTAGACAGAATATCCACATTATGGATAAGAAAAGGTTCTCTGTCGCAAAAGAAATGGGATGCTTTTTTTATACCACCACCAGTATCTAAAAGTTCGTTACTTTCATCTGAAAATTCAATTTTAATGTCGAAGGAGTTTTTTGATAAGATAAATTCAACAATCTGATCGGCAAAATGGTGTATATTAATAATTATTTCATCAAAACCAGAAGACTTTAGTTTTTCTATAGTATGCTGTAATAACGGTTTACCACCTATGGTAACCAATGCTTTTGGTATGTTGTCAGTAAGTGGTTTGAGCCTCGTTCCTAGACCAGCTGCAAAAATCATTGCTTTCATACTATATACTCCGATTCTAAAAATAATAAAACTGCTGTTATTTCAGTTATTTAAATTCCTGTTCCAGGTTTTGTTCACGATGAACCAAAGAGACTTTAACTCCAAACTCCTTATAAATATGTTCTGCTACATGTTGAGCAGCATAAACAGAACGATGTTGTCCACCCGTGCAACCAAATGAAATCATTAAATCTGTAAATCCTCTATCTATGTATCGTTTTATATGTTTGTCAACTAGTGGATAAATGTTTTCCAGAAACTCTATCATCTCTCCATCATCTTCAAGGAATTTGATTACGGGCTCGTCTAATCCGGTAACACCACTATATCTTTCAAATTTACCCGGATTATTTATGGCTCTACAATCAAATACATAGCCACCTCCATTTCCCGATATGTCATTGGGAATACCTTTTTTGTATGCAAAACTATATACTCTAACCGTCAGTTCTCTCTTTTGTGTATCGGCAAATTGTTTTAGGTTCACCATTTTTCTGAGTAAGCTATCAAGATATGGATACTCTTCGAATCCATCTTCTAATAATTCACTAAGATTATTTAAAGCAAACGGCACACTTTGTATAAAATGAGGTTTTTTCTCAAAATAGCCTCTAAATCCATATGCTCCTAATACTTGTAGTGTACGAAATAGAACATATTGGCGCAAGTTTTCCATAAATTCAGAAACATCAACATCTTGAAACTTCATCAATGATGTAATGTATGTCTGAATTAATTCATCCCTTAAATCTGAGGGAAAATTAGCTTTAGCTTGCCATAAAAAAGAGGCTACGTCATAAAACACAGGTCCTTTTCTTCCGCCTTGAAAATCTATAAAATATGGTTCTCCTTCAAAAATAATTACATTTCTTGATTGGAAATCCCTATACATAAATGTCTCCGATTTATCTTTTAGTAATACCTCTGCTATTTTTTCGAAATCGTTTTCTAGTCTATCTTCACTAAATTCCAAGCCTGTTGTTTTAAGAAAATTGTACTTGAAGTAGTTTAAATCCCACAAAACAGAACGACGGTTGAATTCTGAAAGAGGGTAACAAATGTTAAAATCCAGGCCGTCTGCTCCTTTAACCTGGAACTCTGCTAGTTTAGAAATGGTTTTATGAAGTAGTTCTTTTTCTTCACGACTAAATACACCGGTTAGTCTTCCTCCTTTTATTGAATCAAATAGGATTGAATCACCTAAGTCTTGTTGCAAATAAAATATCTTATCGTCAGAAACAGCAACTACTTTAGGAACATTCAAACCGTTTTTATGAAAATGTCTGGCTAAATGTATAAATGCACTATTTTCTTCAATTGACTCTCCATTAACTCCTATTAGTGATATTTCATCCTGCTGAAGCCTGTAATATTTTCGGTTGGATCCTGAAGTTGGTAGTGCTTCAATATTAGGATTATTCTTACCTGTATATTCAGTAAATAGAGATATAAGTTGCTTCATATTTATTTTATTCGTATTAACTTATTTTGTTTAGCTCTTCTAGCCAGGTCTTTACATCAGCATCACTAGGCATACGCCATGTGCCACGTGGCGACAAATTTATAGATCCTACTTTAGGACCATCGGGCATAGCAGATCTCTTAAACTGTTGTGTAAAGAATCGTTTATAAAATATCTTAAGCCATTTTAAAATCTCCTCAAAAGAGTACTTATCTTTAAAAGCGTTTTTCGCAATAAATAAAATTCTAGTTGGTTTTTCACCATGTCTTAACATACGATGCATGAAGAAATCATGTAATTCATACGGGCCTACAACCTGTTCAGTTTTTTGAGATATCTTACCTTTACTATCTGAAGGTAATAATTCGGGGCTGAATGGGGTGTCTAAAATATCATAAATTATTTTTCTTGAATTTTCATTTAATGAGTCGGCAATCCATCTTGTTAATGTAGAAACCAATGTTTTAGGCACACCAGAGTTCACTGCATACATCGACATGTGGTCTCCATTATATGTAGCCCACCCAAGAGCAAGCTCCGACATGTTTCCTGTTCCTACTACTAATCCATTTATCATATTAGCGTAATCCATTAATATCTGAGTTCGCTCTCTTGCCTGACTGTTCTCGAAGGTTATATCATGTTTATTAATATCGTGTCCAATATCTATAAAATGTTGTGTTACCGCCTTAATTATAGATATCTCCTTCGTTGTTACACACAAAGAATCCATTAACGATTTAGCATTTTTGTATGTCCGATCGGTGGTTCCCAATCCTGGCATTGTAATTCCATGTATATTTTCAAGTGGAATTCCTAACATTTCAAACGCTCTAACTGTAACTAAAAGAGCAAGTGTAGAGTCGAGCCCGCCTGAAACCCCAATTACAGCTTTATCTGATCCTATATGCTTTAATCTTTTTGCAAGCCCATGGGCTTGAATATTAAATACATCTGATAAATCTTCATCCATAAACTCTTTAGCTGGTATAAATGGATAGGGGTTTAAATTTCGAAATAGTTTGTTAGAAGTAATAGCAGAAATCTCACAATCAATTTCTTTTATGCTTCCAGAGTAAACAGAATGATAATTGGTGTTTATTAATTTATCATGACGAATTGAGCTAATATCAATATCCGCAATAATTAGTTCATTTTTAAAAGAAAATCTTTTCGATTCAGTTAAAAGTGTACCATTGTCAGCAATAAAGCAAGCCCCCGAAAATACAATATCTGTAGTGGATTCACCTACACCAGCTGAAGTATAAACATAAGCACAATTGGAACGTGCTGATTGTTGTATAATTAATGATTTTCTGTATCTGTTTTTAGCAACGAGCTCATTGCTCGCCGAAAGGTTAAAGATTATATCTGCATCTTGCATTTCTGGCTCTGATGATGGAGGAACCGGTACCCATAAATCTTCACAAATTTCTACACCAAAATTACCGAAGGGAGTATAGAATATCATATTTCCATGTGATACGGGTATATCCTTTCCATTTATATTTACAGAATATTCCCATAGCTCAGATTTAGCCGCAAACCATCTTTTTTCCTGAAATTCGTTATTATTGGCAAGATATGTTTTAGGGATCATTCCAATTAGTCCTTCACCAGAGAGAACTGCGGCCATGTTGAATAGATTATTTTTAATTCGAAATGGTAGACCTACAATTACTACTATATTATTTTTCTTTTTAACAAATTCTGTAAGTTCAACCAGTGAGGATATTGCTTTCTCTTGTAGCTCTTCCTGAAAAAAAAGATCTCCACAGCTATATGAGGTAATACTAAGTTCTGGAAAACAAAGTATTTGAACATCATTTTGGATAGCCTCCTCTATAACCTTTTTTATTTCAGTAATGTTGTAATCGCAATCTGCTACTTTTACTAAAGGAGAAGATGCTCCAATTCTGATGAACCCCAATTCATTTATATTCATGTGTCTAGTATATTGTTGAAGTATGATACAAACAAAGATAAATAAAAATTAGCTTTTAAGGCTGATCTCGTTGATATTATCTATAATAAGAGGGAAGTACTCGTACAACTCCTTAATTGATTGGAATACAAGAGCTGCTCCAGCCTCTGTGAGTATATCGTCATGAAGCGGACCGGTATTCACTGCTATAGTAAATATACCAGCTCCTACGGCTGATTTTATACCTAATGGCGCATTTTCAATCACGATTGCCTGATGGGGAGAAAGGTTACCACCTTTTTTTAATCCCAGAATAAAAGGTTCTGGGTCTGGCTTTCCTTTAGATACATTAAATGCGGTCACCATTGTGTCAGTAGTAAATATTTCAGGAAAATGATAGTCCAGTTTATCTAAAAGTGATGGCTGACCAGAGCCTGTTACTAATACGGGAGTCAGTCCCTTTTCTTTAACTAAATTAAGCAGGTTGT
The DNA here is from genome assembly GCA_964605035.1 of uncultured Proteiniphilum sp. Lineage (GTDB taxonomy): Bacteria > Bacteroidota > Bacteroidia > Bacteroidales > Dysgonomonadaceae > Proteiniphilum. Next base: position 5,976 of record CAZSBA010000035.1, read on the forward strand.
CTGCATAAGGCATTATGCCATCATTGTTGAATTGCTGAAAAAGTTCTGATTTGCGAGCATAAATATTATTTTCTTCTTCTTCTGTTGAATCCCGTTTTAAATTTCGTTGAAATATTTCATTTATGGTAGATTTTCCCAATCTGCCCTCTTGTAAATAAAACTCAAATGGCTCAAATTTCAGATTAAGTTCTTCTATTGTTTGTTTCCACGACTTATCGTGAGCTGGCATTGAGTTGTACAATACCCCATCCATATCAAAGATTACAGACTTCAGATCAAATTTTCTGAATTGGTTTGTTTTTAAATAGGATAATAATGTTTGTTTTATATTGTTTTTTAGTTCCATAATCGATTCCTTAACTTTTAAATATAGCCAAATTATCTTTTTATTCAAAGCTTAAGCTCCATTAAAAAAAACCACCGGCTATAAGATTATGCCGGTGATTTATAATATCAAAATATTCTAGATTAAATTCGTTTTTTAATTGCTCTTGTAGCCTCTTCAAACCCTGGTTTTTCAAGTAATGCAAACATATTCTTTTTGTATGCCTCTACTCCAGGTTGGTTGAATGGGTTAATGCCAAGGAGGTATCCACTTATCCCACAAGCTTTTTCGAAAAAATAAATTAATTGTCCCATAAACCTCTCATTTAGCTCAGGTATCTCAATTAAGAGATTAGGTACACCTCCATCAACATGTGCAATCCTAGTGCCTAATTCAGCCATTTTATTAACTTCGTCTACTCGTTTACCTTCAAGATAGTTTAAACCATCCAAGTCTCTATCATCATGAGGTATTCTAACTTTGTAATCTGGTTGTTTTACAGATATAACTGTCTCAAATATAGTGCGCTCACCTTCTTGAATCCACTGCCCCATTGAGTGTAAATCGGTAGTGAAGTCAACGGCAGCAGGAAAAATTCCTAAATGTTCTTTACCTTCACTTTCTCCAAATAACTGTTTCCACCATTCTGCCAGGAAATGAAGTTTTGGGTGATAGTTTGCAAGTATCTCAATTTTCTTACCTCTTTTATATAGCTCATTACGAATAACAGCGTATATAGCGGGTAGATTATAGTCGAATGAAGTGGATGTACTTGTGCCTTTCTCGATGTCAACTGCACCTTGTATAAGTTTTCTGATATTAATTCCTGCTACAGCAATAGGTAGCAAACCAACAGGGGTTAATACAGAAAAACGACCACCAACATTGTCAGGGATAACAAACGTTTTATAACCTTCACTGTCTGCAAGTGTACGCAGAGCACCTTTAGATTCATCTGTGATGGCTACAATACGATTTTTTGTCTCTTCTGAACCAACTTTCTTCTCAAGCATATCTTTCAATAATCTGAATGCTATTGCCGGTTCGGTAGTTGTTCCAGATTTTGAAATATTGATAATGCCAAACTCTCTATCTTCAAGAAACGACATTAATTCATGTAGATAATCCTCTCCAATATTGTTGCCAGCATAAAGTACAACCGGATTCTTTCTTTTGCTTTTCTCCTGTAACCAGTCGAATGAGCTAGAAAGTGCATCTATTACTGCACGAGCACCAAGATAACTACCCCCAATACCTATCACAACAACTGTATCGCAATGGGTTCTAAGTTTAGTAGCACTATCTTCAATTTCTCTAATAGTTTCCTCTGTTATTGAAGAAGGCAGTTCCACCCATCCCAAGAAATCGTTACCTTCGCGAGTTCCATCATACAGTGCTTGATTTGCAGCTGATGCCTGTTCCGACCTTTGAAGTATCTCCTCTTCTGAAACTAGGCCAGCAAGATGTTTGATGTTTAATTGAATACTATCCATAATTATTTTTTATTATAGTTATATCTGAAATTATACTCATAAAAATTAGTGGTATATATCCGCTTCGCAACAAAGAGAATAAAAAATTGTATAGTCTGTTTTAGAAGAAATCTATAAGATTTTTAATAGCCAAACGTGGCTCCAACTTTTCGTATAAAATTTTATATACTGTCTCAACAATGGGCATACTCACCTTGAAGCGATTATTCAATTCCTGAATACATTTTGCTCCATAATAACCTTCGGCAATCATCTCCATCTCTAATTGCGCTGTTTTCACCGAATAACCTTTTCCAATCATAGTACCAAGAGTTCTATTTCGTGAAAACTGAGAATAGCTTGTTACTAGCATATCTCCTAAATAGTGCTGTTCTGTAATTTGTCTCTCCATCGGAACAACAGTATAAAGAAAATTGGCCATCTCTTTTGCGCTGTTGCTCATAAGTACAGCCTGAAAATTATCGCCATACTGCAATCCCTGGCAAATACCTGCTGCTATAGCGTAAATGTTTTTAAGCACTGCAGCCAACTCAATACCTACTACATCATTCGATATTTTAGTTTTCAAGATTCTTGATGATATTGCATCAGCAAGCTGGGTTGCTTTTTCCTGATCTTTACTAGCAATAGTTAAAAATGAAAGACGTTCCAGCGCCACTTCCTCTGCGTGGCATGGACCAGATAACACTCCAATATTTTCAAAAGGAATTTTAAAGTTGTCTGCCAGATATTCACTCATAACCATATTATCGCTCGGAATAATACCTTTTAATGCAGATACCATAAATTTGCCTCTGAATGTGCTGTTCCATATCCTTCTGAAATATTGTTTCACATAAGGTGATGGTACCGCAATTATTATTGTGTCTGAGTCTTTTATCGCTCTTTCGAAATTTGAGTAAAATGTTATTTGTGCTAGATTGAACTTAATGTTGGTTAGGTAGCTTGGATTATGGCCTAACTTATAAAATCCTTCAATCTGGTCATCACGACGCATAAACCAGTTTATATGCTTCTGATTCATTAGCACCATTTTTGCTAGCGCGGTTCCCCAAGTACCACCTCCCAAGATGCAGATTTTACCTATTAAATCCATTTTTACATTTTATTAAAGTTGTGCGGACTAATTAAGTTCTGAAGCCTTCATAGTCCAACTTTTTACTTCATCAGGTGTAGGATTAGCAAGATTCAGTTTTAACTTTTTATTAAGTCCGCATATTTCTTGGTGAAGTTTGTTAGGATTAACCTCCTTCAAACTGCTTACTAATGTATATCCAGCTTTTATTACCAGATCAACCCATTCTTCTGGTATCCCTAAATGTGTAAAGTCAGAAACTTTGTCTTTCTTTGCTCTTCTTTCAGGTCTCATTAGTGGAAATAGTAAAACTTCCTGAATAGATGTCTGACCAGTAAGTAGCATCGTTAATCTGTCCATTCCAATTCCCATGCCCGAAGTAGGGGGCATACCATATTCAAGAGCTCTAAGAAAATCCTGATCAATAAACATTGCTTCATCGTCACCCTTCTCTAGAAGGTTCAGCTGCTCTTCAAAACGATTACGCTGATCTATTGGGTCATTTAGCTCTGTATAAGCATTTGCCAATTCTTTCCCATTAACCATTAATTCAAATCGTTCGGTTAGTTCAGGGTTGTCACGATGTTTCTTGCAAAGAGGCGACATCTCTATTGGGTAATCTGTTATAAATGTTGGTTGTATATATTTACCTTCTGCTTTTTCACCAAATATTTCGTCAATTAACTTCCCTTTACCCATAGTCTCATCCTGCTCAACTCCCAATTCTTTACAAACTTCACGGAGTTGGAGTTCATCCATGCCACTTATGTCGATGCCGGTATGATCTTTTATTGCATCTATCATCGTAACCCTTTTGTATGGAGCCTTAAAATCAATCTCATTATCACCAACTTTAACTTTGGTGGTTCCAAGTACATTAATAGCTACATGCTCAAGCATCTGCTCAGTAAACTCCATCATCCATTTATAGTCGGTATAGGCAACATATATCTCCATAACGGTAAACTCGGGATTATGAGTTCTATCCATTCCTTCGTTGCGGAAATTACGAGAGAACTCATATACACCATCAAAGCCACCCACTATAAGGCGCTTTAGGTAAAGTTCGTTAGCAATCCTGAGATATAAGTCTATGTCGAGAGCGTTTAAATGCGTTATAAAAGGTCGTGCTGCTGCACCTCCCGGAATACTTTGAAGAACTGGTGTATCTACTTCTAGATAATTTCTTTGATCAAAAAACTCCCTCATTGCATCAAATATACGAGTTCGTTTGGTGAAGATATCTTTCACATTATCATTTACCAGCAGGTCTACGTATCTCTGACGGTAACGCAATTCAGGATCTGAAAATTTGTCATAAGTCACTCCATCTTTTACCTTAACTACTGGCAAAGGTCTTAAAGATTTAGAAAGAAGTGTTATAGATTCGGCATGTACCGATATCTCACCCATTTTGGTGCGGAACACAAAACCTTTAATTCCCACAAAATCTCCAATATCAAGTAGTTTTTTGAAAAAGGTATTGTACAGATCTTTGTTGTCTCCTGGGCATAGATCATCGCGAGTTATATATACTTGAATTCTTCCCTTAGAGTCCATCAGCTCAATGAAGGATGCTTTGCCCATTATTCGGCGACTCATTAAACGTCCCGCTATGCTCACCTCACGGTGAGCTGCATCATCTTCAAATTCATTTTTTATGTCGTGGGAGTATGTGTTTACTTCGTAACCAGACGCAGGATAGGGCTCAATTCCCATCTGTCTCAACTCATCAAGACTTTGTCTGCGTATTATTTCTTGTTCGCTTAGTTCTAAATTATGCATAGTAAAATAAAATTCATACAAAAGTACAAATAATTTCCTATAGACGTATAATTCACTGAATGATTTGATCATAAATTTAAGAAGTATCCATTTATATCCACTAATTTATTGCTCTTTTTGAAAAATATGTACCTTTGTAGTTAGAAGTCATTTTGTGCTTAAAAAATGAGTTCTGTGAATAATATGTAAGTAAAAATCAATTTTTGATGTCAGAAGTAAATTTAAAAGGATTAGGTGTAGCCCTAATAACCCCGTTCACAAGAGATGGTTTAGTAGATTTTGAAGCCCTTTCCCAATTGGTTAATTTCCAGATTGAGAATGGCACTAGTTATATAGTTGCACTAGGAACAACTGCAGAGACTCCAACATTAACAGACAAAGAAAAAGTTGATGTGGTAGATTGCATAAAGAAAGAGGTAAACAATAGGGTTCCTGTTGTTATCGGAGTTGGTGGAAATAGCACAGCAGCTTTGGTAGAAGAATTTAAAAAAACCAATTTCGAGGGTATTAGTGCAGTCCTTTCTGTTACCCCATATTACAATAAACCCACAGCAGAAGGTTTGTATCAGCACTACCGGGCAATATCAGAGATTTCACCGGTTCCATTGATTTTATATAATGTTCCCGGAAGAACTGGCGTTAATATGAACGCAGAGACCACACTTCGAATTGCAAGAGATTTTAATAATGTAATAGCAATTAAAGAAGCCTCAGGAAATATCAGTCAAATTGAAGAGATTATAAAAGGATCACCCGAAGGGTTCAAGGTTATATCGGGGGATGACGCAGTTACATCTACTGTTATAGAACTTGGAGGAATAGGAGTGATATCAGTTTTTGGTAATGCATTTCCAAAAGAGATGTCATGGCTGGTAGATAATGCACTTGCTGGCAACTCTTTAAGCGCAAGAGTTAAAATGGAAGAAGATTTTAATGAGTTGTTTCACCTCATTTTTGTAGAGGGTAATCCTGCAGGTGTTAAATCTATTCTTCATCAGAAAGGGATGATTGAGAACACATTGAGACTGCCTTTGGTTCCGGTTAGCGAAAAAACAGATATATTAATTAATGAAGCAGTCAAAAAGGTTACATCTATTTAAGATTTCCCTTTATTTTTGTACTTTTGCTCTATATATCAAATATATTCAATCATAAAATCATGAATCGATTTTTTATTCCCTTTGTTGTACTAATTATAATGTTAAATATAAGTTGTTCCGAAAAGAAATCAACCAGTCAGTCCAGTGGAATTGATGTTGCTAATTTAGATACTACCACTTTACCTGGAGTAAGTTTCTATCAGTTTGCTACAGGAGGTTGGCAAGAAGCTAACCCTATCCCCGATGAGTATGCTCGCTACGGTTCATTCGATAAACTTAGAGAGAATAATCAGGCACAGTTACAAGAGCTCATACAAGAGCTTGTTTCGCAAGATAACACCTACGGAACTAATGCTCAAAAAGTTGGTGATATGTATTCTATGGGTTTAGATAGCCTAAAACTTAATAACGATGGTGCATCACCAATTATTCCTCATCTAAATCAAATTGCTGAAGCTAAAAGCAAAGAAGATATAATTAGGGTTATGGTGGAAGTAAGTAAGATTGCATCTAATCCCTTTTTTGGGTTTTCTGTAGGTCCCGACGATAAAAACAGTGAAATGAATGTTGCACACATGTATCAATCAGGCATTGGCATGGGAGATAGAGATTATTATCTTTTAGAAGATGAGCATTCACAAAATCTTCGTATAGGTTATGCAACTTTAATAGAAACTCAGTTTCAAAATGCAGGTTATAACGAGCCAGACTCCAAGAGAGCTGCATTAAATGTAATGAAGATTGAAACCGAGCTTGCGCAAGCTCATGTAACTAGAGAGATGAGGCGTATGCCTGAACTCAATTATCATATGATGTTGGTCTCAGAATTGAACAAAAAAGTAACCCCTTTCGAGTGGAACGCATATTTTGAGGCATTAGGCGCAAGTAATCTTGATAGTATAAATGTTATGCAGATTGAGCCAATTAAGGCTGCTGTATCAATAATTAATAAAGAGTCGGTTGAAGTTATACAGGACTATCTTAGTTGGAAAATTATAAACTCTGCAGCGAATTACCTAAGTGATGATTTTGTAAATGCAAATTTCAATTTTTATGGTAAAATGTTGAGTGGAAGCGAAGAGCTGCTACCTCGTTGGAGAAGGACTATTGATGTTGTTAGCGGATCTATGGGTGAAGCAGTAGGTGAGCTCTACGTACAAAGATTCTTTCCGCCTGAGGCAAAAGAGAGAATGCTTAATCTAGTTGATAATCTTACACTATCTCTAAGTGAAAGAATTAACAATCTTGATTGGATGGACAGTGAAACAAAAGAGAAAGCTCAAGAAAAACTTGGTACTTTTATTGTCAAAATTGGATATCCTGATAAATGGAAAGATTATTCTTTACTCGAAATAAAAGATGATTCATATTGGAACAACAGAGTTCGTGTTGCTCATTTTGCTTATAATGAAATGATTGAAGAGCTGGGTAAGCCAGTAGACAGATCCAAATGGTATATGTCGCCACAAACAGTAAATGCTTACTATAACCCTTCATCAAATGAAATTTGCTTTCCTGCAGGCATACTTCAACCTCCATTCTTTTTTATGGATGGTGATGATGCAATAAATTACGGTGGAATAGGTGTTGTTATAGGTCATGAAATGACACACGGATTTGATGACCAGGGCAGAAAGTTCGATAAGGATGGAAATCTAACAGATTGGTGGACTGAAGATGATGCAACCAGATTTGATGAGAGAGCCAAAGTACTGGTCGAATATTTCGACAATATTGTTGTAGTCGATACTGTTCATGCAAATGGCACGTTTACATTAGGAGAGAATATTGCCGATCATGGTGGACTTCAAGTTTCGTATAATGCATTTCAAAAGACAGCTCAAGGTCAATCAGAAGAAAAGATAGATGGATATACACCCGCGCAACGCTTTTTCCTAAGCTATGCCGGATTGTGGGCAGGCAATGTGCGCGATGCCGAGGTTCTAAGACTAACAAAAATAGATCCGCATTCACTTGGTAAGTGGCGCGTTGATGGCGCACTGCCTCATATTAATGCGTGGTATGAAGCATTTAATATAGATTCTTCAGCTCCAATGTATATTCCTAACGAAAAGAGAGCTTCAATCTGGTAGTTTTTAATTAAATAAGAATTAAATATGTTTTCAGGAATAGTAGAAGAAGCAGCTACAGTAGTTGCTCTTAATAAAGAAAAAGGGAACCTTCATATTTCACTTAGGTCAAATTTCACTAACGAGTTGAAAATAGATCAGAGTGTCTCTCATAATGGAGTCTGTTTAACAGTTGTATCTATCGATGAAGATGTATATACCGTTACAGCAATACAAGAGACATTAGAATTATCCAATCTTGGTTTGCTTGAGGTTGGGAGTAAAGTGAATCTCGAGCGAAGTATGCAAATGAATGGCAGATTAGATGGTCATATTGTTCAAGGGCATGTAGATCAAACGGCTGTTTGTAAAGATGTAACAGAAGCAAATGGCAGTTGGTATTTCACGTTTCAATATGAGTTTGATAAAGAAATGGCCAAAAAGGGATATATGACTGTGGATAAAGGTTCAGTTACAGTTAACGGAGTTAGTTTAACAGTAGTTGAACCTACAAACAACAGTTTCAAAGTAGCAATTATCCCATATACTTATGAGTTTACTAATTTCCATCAAATTAAAGAGGGCTCAGTGGTGAATCTAGAGTTTGATATCATTGGGAAATATATTAGTAGAATTTTATCATTAAACTAAGCTTAAAACAGAGAGCTCAATAAATTATGGATTTTCTTGATTTTGTAGCTAACAGGCAAAGTGTACGCGCTTATGATACTCAACGGCCAGTAGAGAAAGAAAAGATCGAAAGGATCTTGCAAGCTGCTCAACTAGCACCATCGGCCTGTAATGCACAGCCATGGCAGATAATTGTGGTAGATGATCCTGAGTTAAAGAATAGGGTTGCTGATGCTACTTCGGCACGCGCATTAGGGATGAATCATTTTACCAAACAAGCTCCGGTTCACTTGGTGCTGGTAGAGGAAAAAGTAAATCTATCCTCTGGAATTGGTGGCTGGGTAAAAAAGAAAGATTATGCTCAAATGGACCTTGGTATATTAGCAGCACATATAGTGCTGGCTGCACATGCCGAAGGTTTAGGGTCATGTATTTTAGGTTGGTTTAATGAGTCGGCTATGCGTGAATTACTTTCAATTCCCGATTCAAAAAGAGTTTGGTTGGATATCACAATAGGTTATAGCGCTCAGCCAATTAGAGAAAAGAAAAGAAAATCTATTAACGAAATAGTTTCGTTTAACAGTTATAAAAAAAGGTAAGATTGAGATTGACAAAGTGTTTATAAAGGTGTAAAAAGTTTATAATCATTAAACTTTAATCTTTTTAACAGGATGTTTGTGCTCTTTTGTTGGTGGCATCATAAAAATATGTCATCTTTGTAAGCTAAAATATTTTTATGAAACTAAGCGGCCGAGACTGGTATATATACTTAAACAGATGAATATTAAGAAAAAACGTTTCTCATTGTTGATCGCTTTTCTTACGATTACCCTAGTGATTTTTTCCCAACAAGTAGGATCTAATTCTCCATATGGCAGATATGGCTATGGAGTTTTGTCAAACCCTTCTATTGGAGCATCAGAGGCTATGGGCGGTATAAGTTACGGATTGCGAAGAAGTCAAAGTGTTAATCCCGGAAACCCGGCTTCATACTCAGAGCTGGACTCTATCACCTTTATTTTCGATATGGGAGTTTCAGGTCATTTTGCCCGAATGGATGACGGTATTAATAATAGAGATTTCTATAATGGTAATCTCGATTATGTTGCTATGCAGTTTCCAATCTTTAAAAATGTAGGAGCAAGTTTAGGACTGCTTCCATATTCAAAAGTTGGTTATAATTTCGGTACAAGTCGTTCACTTTCCAATATCCAATATCTTGAGACATACAGAGGAACCGGAGGATTGAGTCAGGTCTATGCAGGTATTGCCTGGGAGCCAATAAAAAGTGTCTCAGTAGGAGCTAATTTAGCATACCTTTTTGGCAACTTTTCTCATAGCAGAGTAAGTACTCCATTTACAAGCAACGCCTTAGTAAGTGAAGGCAGACATTCGTATTCAATTAGAGATATAAAATACGATTTAGGAATTCAATACCAATATGTAATTGACAGAACTCGTTCAGTTACATTAGGTGCTGTATATTCTCCCGAGATTTTAAGTAAGGCAGACCTTACTTCCTCGGTAATGAACTTTACTTCAGATCCATACGAGAGTCCCAATCTGCCACCATCTCAAATTATCAGTAATGACACCTTGCAAGGTGAAGCTTTTCAGATTCCTCAAACATTCGGATTAGGTTTGTCATATCAAACTGACAAAATATTAGTTGGTGTAGATGGTACATATCAAATGTGGGAAAATAGTACATACCCTGTCGAGCTAGACGGACTTACAGACGATAGTAGATTCAATAATCTATACCGAATAAATACTGGTTTTGAATATGTAGTTGATCGTTACAATCAAAACTTCTTCAAAAGAATAAGATTCAGAGGAGGGGTATCATTTTCAAATTCTTATATAAACGCAAGTGTCACAAATCCAGAGAATAGCCAGGCAATAGGGATGGGTAGCTTTAAAGAGTATGGTGTAAACCTCGGATTGGGTTTGCCGTTTCACGATTTAAGAACAGGACATGTATCTATGCTTAATATTGGATTTGGATATACTAGACAGAAACCAGATAGTGATTATATGATCGGACAGGATATGTTTAAGATATCATTAAACATGAATGTAAATGAATTGTGGTTCTTCAAAAGGCAGTTTGATTAAGTTGATTAAACTTTCCTTTTAACATTTCGTCCAATATGCAAGAACTGAAACAATAACAATAAATAGCAACAGATATGAGAAAATTATTATTTACAGGTTTTTTAGCTATCGCAATGATAGTTGGCGTAAACGCACAAAAAGCGGGTTATGACCATTTAAAAGCTCCATACGGCCATGGTGAAGATAGTGTCAACTGTAGGGTGAATCTAAGTCTTATGCAAACTGCTGCAAAGGCTGAATCTTATGAAAGCGCTTTAATTCCATGGACATCTGTTTATGAAAACTGCCCTGGATCAAGTAAAAATATCTATATTTATGGTCCTCGCATTTTCAAGTCTCTTTATGAAAAAGAAACAGATGCTGCCAAAAAGAAAGAGTATCTAGATAAAACGATGGAGATTTACGATAACAGACTTACATATTTTGGTAACGATGATGCAGAAGGAACAATCCTTGCATTTAAAACTTACGACTATATGGAAATGATGGGAGATCAGGCTGATTACAATATTATTTACAGTTGGCTAAGTAAAGCTGTAAATGATATGAAAGATCAAATGTATCCACTTGATGCATACTCATACCTGATGAATACATCACTTACTAGATATCTAAACGACAACTCTGTTAAAGATGAGTATATTACAGATTATTTCAATGTTGTAGGCTATGTAGATGATGCAATTTCAAACTCTGCCGATAATCAAGCTAATGCAGAATATCTTGAAATGGTAAAAGAAGGTATCGTACAAGCATTTGTTAATAGTGGTGCAGGTGATTGCAAAACACTTACCGACTACTACGCCGACAAAGTAGAGCCTAATAAAGAAAACAAAGAATTACTTAACGAAGTTATAAATGCTTTAGGTTCTGTAGGTTGTACTGATACAGATTTGTATTTTACCGCATCCGAATATCTGCATCAACTCGAGCCAACTGCAAATGCAGCTTTAGGGCTTGCCAATAAGGCACTTAGAGACAAAGATTTTACTACTGCTGTTAAGTACTATTCAGAAGCCGCAAATCTAGAAACAGATAAGAATAAATCCTCAGATTATATGATGCAGTTAGCAGGCATCTTCTCAAATCAAAGAAACTTTGCCCGCGCAAGACAAGCAGCTAATGATGCATTGCAATACAATCCTAATAATGGCGAAGCATATATTCTAATAGCACAACTATATGCAAGTTCAGCCAACAATATATTCCCCGAAGCTGAAAAGTCAGGTTTAGTATATTGTGCAGCAGTCGACAAACTACAGAGAGCAAGATCTGTTGACCCTAGCGTTGCAGGTAAAGCTAATAGTCTTATAAATAGATATTCAGCAGCATTCCTAGATACTGAAACTGCATTCATGATGGGTTATAAAGCAGGTGATACAGTTCATATACCTGGATGGATTGGTGAGACAACAACAGTTAGATTAAGATAAACAAAAAACAATAAGGTGTTGAATAAACAACACAAAATATCCTATTTATTGCGCATAACAACTACTATTATGGTGGTTGTTATGTTGCTTTATTTGGTATCGTGTAAAGATAAAAACGACAATATCGCTGCTTTTAACTACGATCCAGAGGTAGTACCTACAATGGTTACCGAGTCATTTACAACACTTATATCCGACTCAGGGGTTACACAATACAAGCTAGTGGCCGACAAATGGATGGTTTTTGATAAAGCTAAAGAGCCATTTCAGTTTTTCCCTTCAGGTTTATATTTCGAGCGTTTTACTCCCGATTTCGAAATAGAAGCCACTGTTGTTGCAGATACCGCATGGTATTATACTGAAAAAGAGCTGTGGAAACTGATAAGTAATGTACATGTCGAAAACATGCAAGGAGAGGAATTTTTTAGTCAAGAGTTATACTGGGACGGAAAGAGTGGTAGAGTTTATTCTGATAGTTATATAGAAATTAAAAGAGGAGATACGCGTTTAAAAGGATATGGTTTTGAGTCAAATGAGACTATGACCAATTATAGAATATTTCGTCCACACGACGGTCTTCTTCCTTTTAAAGATGAAAATTCAACTGATTCTCTATCGGTCGATTCTACAGAAAATGAAGTATTTGATAGACCTCAACAGACTCCACAGACTCAGTCAGTAGTTGCCAATTCTATTCAAATGATGAACGAATAATAAATAACATACAAATGTCATTAATAAGAACTAGAATTCTAAAGATTATATTATTGGGACTATTTGTTTATCTCTCAACTCTAACAGCGAATTATTTGTTGGTTAAATTAAACAGTCCCCAGTGGGCTGTTATGCTACTTATTATTATTCTTTCAACTTTCTTCTTATTAGTTTGCTTAGAAACTCTACCTGGATTATTTAAAAGACGATTCTTTAAAAATAAGTATTATAGCAAAAATGATATAAGTAGAGAAGAGTTTGATTCTTTCGTAAAGAAAAGTATCGATGAGATGAACAATGAATATGAAGTAGAGTCTGAGGTTAAAATATTTCGTAATGCAATCGACTTCTCATCATTAAAACTAAAAGATTGCATGGTGCCAAGAGCCGATATTGTTGCTGTAAGCATAGATACAGATGTTGAAACCCTGAAGGAGCGATTTATTGAAACAGGTCTTTCCCGAATTTTAGTATATAAAGATGATATTGATGCTATAACGGGTTATATTCATATGTGGGAGATGTTTAATTATAAAGAAGACTGGACTACCAACATCGCTACAATATCATTTGTGCCAGAAAGTATGCAGGCAAGTAAACTAATGAGCGATCTTATGTTACAGCGAAAAAGCATAGCAGTAGTAGTAGATGAGTTTGGAGGAACATCAGGGTTGATAACAATGGAAGACCTTGTTGAGGAAATATTTGGAGAGATTGAAGATGAATATGATATAAAGTCAAGTTTCGTTAAACAGGAGTCAGAGAACGAATTTGTTCTCTCAGGAAGGGTAGAGATTGATTACTTAAATGATTTATACGGAATCAAAATTCCCGAAGCAGATGAGTACTCTACTGTTGCCGGATACCTTCTCCATCATACACAAAGATTTCCCAAAACATACGAAACAATTGTAATTGGCAATTATACTTTTAAAATACTTAAAGTCACAGAACGTAAAATTGAAGTCGTACGCATGGTTATCGACAATTTAACTTAAATAATATATTTTTATCTGCTTTATTTTTACTAACTTCGTGCCCTAATTTGAATAAAAATTTTTTATGGCTACTTTACAAAATATCAGGAACAGAGGACCGCTATTGGTTATAGTTATAGGCGTAGCATTGCTCGCCTTTGTGTTAGGAGACCTTTTCAGTTCAGGTTCAATGCTTATGGGGAAAGCTCGCGACAGAGCATTTGTGGTTAATGGAGAAGTTATCACAACCCAACAATATTCAGAGAAAATAACTGAATTCGAAGAGTTTCAAAAAATGATCAGTGGTCAATCTTCCCTTGATGAAAACACAACATTACAGATTCGCGAAGCTGTATATCAACAAATGGTTCGCAATAGACTTATTGAAGATCAGGCAAGTGATCTAGGGATAGTTGTTTCAAAAGAGGAAATTAATGATCTTGTACATGGAGAGTCAATCTCGCCAATTTTACAGCAACTTCCTTTTTTTGTAGACCCCCAAACAGGTATGTTTAGCCGAATTGCACTTATAGAGTTTTTAAATGTAATAAATACTGCAAGTCCCGATCTTCAAGAACAGCAGCTTGTAAATCAATATAAATCGATATGGTTGTTCATAGAAAATATGATCACCACACAACGATTGGAAGAAAAATATATATCTCTACTTTCAAACTCAGTAATTGTAAATGATGTAGAAGCAAAATCATCTTTCGACTTATCACAACAAAATGCCGATCTTGGTTATGTGATGCAGAGTTATTTTACAATTCCTGACACTGCTGTAACTGTTACAGATAAAGAAATTAAAAGCTTCTACGATAAGCATAAGAAATCATACAATATGGAAACTCCACTTGTTAAGATTTCGTACTTTACAACACCAATTAACCCAAGTGATGAGGATTTTGCAGATATAGAACAACAATCTGAAACTGCCTTTGATCAGTTACAAACTTCATCAGCTCCTGCAACTGTAGTTGCTGATTATTCGGATACTCCTTATCGTGATGTATTTCTAGGTGAAGATCTGCTTACACCCTCTCAACTCGATTTTGCACGTAATGCAGAAATTGACGAAATGTATGGACCTGCCAGAGAAGGCGACTCATTCCAGATCTTTAAATTAATTGACAGAACCACAGCTCCAGATTCAGTTTATCTAAGTATGATGGCTGTTCCAACCTCAACAGTAGTAGGTCAGGATTCAGTAATTACAAACTTCGTAGATAGTATTTATAACCTTATTCAAGGAGGTGAGTCTTTTGCGCTTGTAGCAAATAGCCTAAATCCAAATTCTAATGGTGGTGATGTTGGTTGGGCAAGAGAAATAGATCTTCTTCCTTTTGGTGTTAATATGGTTAAAGAAGTCTTCTCAGCGCCAGTAGGGCAGCCAGTTAAGATAACTGTGCCCGGACAAGAGGTTATATTTCAGGTAGAAGAAAAAACTCGTCCCGTTAATAAATATAAGCTGGCAGTAGTCAATATGCCGGTTGTGCCAAGCGAAAAAACCTCAAACAATATTGATAATAAGCTTAATCAGTTGGTATCTACTCCCGATATAAGTGAAAAGTTTGAGGAGCTAGCTTCTGAAGGAGGATATATGGTCATGCCATCAATGACATTCTCTGCGAACGATTTTTCTTTAGGTCAGATACAGGGGTCACGCCAAGTGATTACTTGGGCAGCTAACGAAAAGGAGATTGGCGCTGTAAAGAAATTTGATCTTACAAACCTAAGGATCGTAGCCAGAGTAGATCAATTTATTCCAGCCGGAACAACTCCACTTTCAGAGGTGTCTGAGAGTATTAAGAGCAGACTTTTGAATGATAAGAAAGCCGAAAAGTTAATTGCCGATTTAAGCCAAAAGAATCTAGCATCACTAGAAGATTATGCTGAGGCTATGAGCTCTATAGTCGACACAGTAAGATTTGTAAACTTCACAACTCAAAATATAACTGGTATAGGATACGAGCCAGTTATAAACTCTGTTGCTTCATTTGCACCCATAGGACAAACTGTTGGCCCAATGAAAGGCAACTTAGGGGTTTATGTTGCAAATGTAGCTAATCGCACAGAAGGAGAAGGCGAGTATGATGCAAAGGCTCAAAAAGATTTGATATTTAATAATAATGCATATAGAATTCAGATGCAGGCTATCGAGACTCTTAAAGATGAGCTTGGAGTTGTGGATAACAGATTCAGGTTCTTCTAAAAGAATCAAGCAAAATATTAAATCTACTTCAAAATATAAGGGCCGTTTCATATGAAACGGCCCTTATTAGATTTATATATTTGAAGATTATTATTTACTATCCTTCAATTTTTCC
>CAZSBA010000036.1:0-5884 GCA_964605035.1 uncultured Proteiniphilum sp.
TAACACAACTCAAAACCCAAACCCTTCAATTTCAATTTCCTCAACCTCTTTGTGCTCAATTTCTATTATATTTTGTTGGGATATCCCTTCAACATAAATTGATTTAAAAGGAACTGCCGGGCAAACATATTCGCAGCCACCACATCCGACACAAATTGAGGGATCTGTTTCGGGAATTGTTAGATGATCTTTGTAAGGTACCATGTGAACAGCCTGAGTTGGGCAGTGCTCTGAGCAGGCACCACAACTTGTTTCATCATAATAAACTATACAGTTTTCGATAATGAATTTTACTTTACCCATCTGTGTGTGATTCTTCTCTTCAACAGATAGTGGCACAAGAGCACCGGTAGGGCATACGTCGCCGCAAACAGTACAGTTGTAATTACAAAAACCATTATCAAAGTAAAGCTTAGGTTGCATAATCCCTCCAAGCCCATATTCTAGGAATGCAGGTTTAATAACATGGCTGGGGCATTTACTTACACATAGATGACATGATATGCATTTTTCTTTAAGATGATCGAAAGATAAAGCTCCCGGAGGTGCAATTGGAGTTTGGCGTTTCAACTCACGTTTGGGCAGTATTTCGTCGGGTAAAGTAAAAATGTTGTCAGACATCTCCTGTGCGAACAATTTACCCGCAGCTAACCCTGTAATAAGAGATGCAGACAGGAATCGTCGTTTTGATTCGTTTATCTGATTGTTTGAAACCAGATTTGTTTCTTTGACTATCTTAAAATCATCTTTCGTATCAAAAGCAACTTCCTTTTTTATAAGTGAATTTACGGGCTTACCAATAGTATATTTCATTGCACTTCGGTTACAAACTTCAATGCAGTTAAAGCAGGTAACGCATCTGCTGTGATCAATTATTTTGTTTTTTGAATCAATACATGAAGCTTTGCATTTCATAGAACATAATCCGCACATATTACATTTTTCATCCACAAATTGAATTTTGTACAGAGAATATTTACTCATAAATCCAAGTGTGGTTCCAACCGGACAAATAGTGTTACAGTATGTTCTTCCTCCGCGCCATGCCAGATATCCTATCACAACAAAAGTGATTAGTGCAATTACAGTAGACGAAACACTTAGTAGGTAAATTCCTACAGTGTATAATGAATAGTTATCGAAGGAGGTTAATATTGATGCTAAAATGTTGTTTCCCTGCAGATATACAGGTCTAAATAGATGGGTTGCTATTCTGCCATATGCTCCATATGGATCGAGAAGCCCAACTAAAAAATTAAATCCCATAATAAAGGCAATTACAGTCGATCCAAGCAAGCTCCATCTGAGTACCGACTTTGCTTTACTGTATTTATACTTCTTTTTCTTGTTCTGCTTTTTTGATAACCACGCCACCACATCCTGATAAATACCCATAGGGCAAATTGAAGAGCAGTAGATTCTACCAAATAACATCGTTAGTAATACCAATGAAATTAGTATGATTACATTCAGTGATAACAACGCAGGCATAAACTGAATCTCAGTAAGAAAGTTGAGACTCTCAGGAAGCATACCTCTGAAGTCAAGAAAGTATAGCGTAATAAATGTAAATATTACGACAGACAGTGTTAGACGTATCTTTTTTAGCATAGTGTTTTCATTTAGTTGGTTATTAACCAACTACGGTAATTAATCTTTTAAAATTAATCACTTTAATTAATTTTCTGTATTTATTTAACTGATGTTTCTGTTTTCAGAGAAGTGTCAGATACGAACTCTCTTGATATTCAGTTTGTCAAGATCCATAGAACCTACTCCAAGCTCTTGTCCTTTAGAAATATGTGTTACATTTTCTAGAGGCATTTCTCGTGCCTGATTAAAAAAGTTAGCTGCGGCAGTATCAACAGCTACAATATCCGGAGAAATAAACAGACCTTTCGAGAGGACTACATCAGATAATGATCTACCTCGTGGTCCACTAGTTTTCATTAATCTGTAAGCATCAACTATATTCAATACAGGTTTCTTTTCGTAGGTGCAAACATCTGCAATACATTGTTGCAAGTCATTGGCATGAAAAAACCCTCTATCCCAAACTATACCCATATAGTTTTTCATTGATATGGTCAATTGTGCACCTCCGTGATTTTTTAGCACAGGCACATTAATCCATTTATCACTATCTAAAATAGCTTGATGAATTTTTGTGCTTTTAAGGCTTCTTCCTTTTGGCAAAGATACAGATCTATAATAAGACTCCTGATGAGCAGGAACAACTTCTGCGCCTGCATTTTTAGCAGCCTCTTCTATGCCACTATTAGCATAAGATTTGCGCCAATCGTCACAAGTATGGTCAAACACTCTCACTTGAGAGGCTCCTGCATCGAAGCATTGTTTAATAATTTCTGTAATTAGTTTTGGATTTGTGTTAGCTGCCATTTCTATTGGCTGATCCCAACCTATGTTTGGCTTCACACATACTTTATCTCCTTTTTTTATGAATTTGCTCATACCACCCATCTCGGCGATCGCTTTTCTGAACATATCTTCAGGTTCACCTCCAAGCACAGCAACCAAATCATAATTAGATGCAGCATTAGTTGTTTCAAACGATTGAGTTAGAATGCTCATAGCATCTGCCTCTTTCATGGTTGTAAGTGCAGCACCTGTAAGGGCAACCGAACGTAAAAATTTTCTTCTGTCCATAATACTTGGTTTTATTTTTGTTACAGTTTTTAGTTCTGATAATATAAAACATTAATATTTTCTGATTGGTCGTTATAACAGACCTGTTTATTTAGATTGAACGGTTTCAAAAAACCAACCCAATCCCCCCAAAAAGAGTTACTCCCGGCATGGGGTAACCTTCATTTATTTCATATTCACTATCAAGCAAATTTTCGCCTCTCATAAATAAGTTCATCCAGTCAAGTGCTTTATAATTAATACGTGCGTTAAGCAATAAAGCATTTTCTTTCGTTTGCTCTGGGCTTACAGAGGTGTACAGACTTCCAAGATATTGAATACCTGTTGAGAAATTCCACCTTTCATATGTGTAATTTCCACTAAGATATAGCTTATGTTCTGGCGCACCTACTATCTTATAAGTCATATCCAGCAGACTATAATTTGCCGATAAGCGCAAACTCTCTGTTGCATGATAGTTTAATGTGAGTTCAAATCCTTTGTTTTCGACCTCACCAGAATTTACATTTAAAGGTCTGCCATTCATAAAATTAACTTGTATCATGTTGTCGCCCTTTATATAAAAGAGATTTACACCCATACTTACTCTTGCATCAGGAAATGATTGCAGCAGTGAGATTTCATAATTCATGAGTCGCTCAGCCTCCAAATCGGGGTTTTGAGGTGGAAACATATACATCTCTCTGATAGTAGGATTTCTGAACCCCTTGCTCATTATTGCTTTAACAGATGTATAATGAGTTGGGGAATAGCTTAATCCCAATTGTGGAATCCATTCCGATCCTTTCAATTCATGATGATCGAGGCGGATACCCGCATTCATTGTAAGCCGATCATTAAAAACCGATTGTTGAATATTTACATAACCGGCAACATTGTTTATGTTTATATCTGCTAATGTTGAGTCTTTTGCCACATCTAACGGAAATTGCTGTATTGCTTCACCTCCGAAACGTTGATAATCAAACCCTGCAGTTGCCTTGTTTCCTTCAAAAAAACTGAACGACTGATATGCAGAAAATCCCAACATAAAATCGTTTGACTTAAATCTGGTATCCGGAATAAATGACGAAGAGGCCGGAAATCCGTCATTAATATTGTGTGTCCCAAAGTTATAGAAGAACTTTATTGCACCCGATGTGGCAGCATATTCATTTTCAATTACTGCAGAAGCCACACCTCTTACTATATCAGCATCATTGTCTAATATAGGATTTGTTATTGTGCCCGGATTAGAACTCAACGTTTTTGAGAGGTTGAAATCTGCAAAACCTTTCCAGTTTCTATTAACATCATATCCCAATCTGGTATAGCCGTTAAATTGCTCAAAATCCATATCTGGGCGGTGACCATCAGATCTGTTATATCCAAGGTTCAGTGTCGAGCTGTACTTGCCATGTCTACCTCCAGAAGCTACTTCGGCACTCAAAGAGTTAAAGCTACCATACATTAATCTAGCCGAATTATGCATTCCATCTTGCTTATGTTGTTTAGTTATAATGTTAACTACACCTCCCATTGCGTTAGAGCCATAAAGCACAGATGCAGGACCTCTTACTACTTCAACCCGCTCTGTCATAATAGATTGGTAGCTGTCGGCAAGCGGATGTCCCATTAGTCCCATATATTGAGGATGCCCATCAATTAGCACCAACACTCCGGCTGTGGGCGCTCCACCTATACCTCTGATACTCATTGCGCCTGCAGCACCTCCGGCAACTCCATAACCCATTACTCCGCGTTGAGTGATAAACAAACCTGGTACCTCTTCATTCAATAGGGGTAAGAGAGAATGATCTTTTCTTGCCTCTATCTGACTTTCAGAAACCACAGATATGCTCATAGGTAAATTTCGAAGGTTAACTTTAGGCATGCTTCCCGTTACTATAACCTCATCTAGTCTGATAGTATCATTAATACTCCCAAATAATGGGTAGTATGCCAAAAATAATAAGCAAATAGTTATTGCAATTCTACTCATATAATCCATGGGAATTTAAAACACTCTTCGTCGTACAATGAATAATCTGCATTTCCATTCACTGCAAAGGTCTTAATTTGCTTTGCACCATTTAAAAGATCGATAGCGAATTTAACAGTCGCTCCTGTTTTTATTCTATCTTCTACTAGTAAAATAGTTTTGTCTTTAAAGTCAAAATCGATAGGAGATACAAGTCTAGGGCTATCATATTTTGGTTTTTGATTCGGGTCCCGCAGATTTATTTTCAACAGCTCAACACCTGTATTTAGCCGTTGATTAATAATTGCTGCCGGAATAATACCACCGTTCGCAATTGCAACAATGATATCAAACGTTTCATCAAACGTTATATCTCTAAACCGCTGAAGTACCTCTTCAAAAGATTTTTCTCTCAACATCTTATACTTTGGCAAGTGCTTTTAAAACAACATAACCACCAAAGAGTTGAATAAGCATTCCTGGAAAACCAATTCTGAAATCTTGTATAGCGGCAAAAAAGTTTTGAGTCATTGCCCACTCTATACCAGTGCCTATTAACTGATATGCCATAATTGCCAGCAGAATACCAATAAGTGATACTTTGCCAAATTTCTTTGCAGCAATAGCAGCGGCAATAGCAAGAATAACAGATTTAATAATAATAGCCGGTAAAACTGCTGTTGGAGGCATACCAAAGATAAGGTTGTTGGCGAGAGGCGATAAAACAGCAGTTAACAATCCTACGTGGATTCCATATTTATATGCAGCAATCAACGTAAAGAAATAAATTGGCAGAAATATGAATCCTCCTTGTGGAACCAAATGTGCCAATTGAGGCAATAGTAAATTACAAACAATAAATACCGTAGCAATCAGGTATGTTTTTGTGTTATTTAAGCTTAAAGAATAAAGTTTTGCAGTTGTAGCCATAGTAGGTTATTTTATAATTGTTGGTAAATATTATCCTCGGTTCATCCATTTAACGTAAGATACAAATTTAGCTATAAATTGTTGAACATTGCATCGTTAAGATGTTATTTTTTATTTAAAAAAACACAAAATGGCATCTGAAGTTTTTTAGATTATCCTAGATACTCTATTAGAGGTATTTTATAATATCTTTGCAAAAATCAAAACTAGATTAATATGTGGAAAGAAATACTCTTTGTGGGTATAGGTGGTGCCTTTGGAAGTATCATTAGGTTTGTTTTATCACGTTTAGTAATCAGATATGTTGCTATTGAATGGACCTTTGCC
>CAZSBA010000036.1:5984-21853 GCA_964605035.1 uncultured Proteiniphilum sp.
GACCTTTGCCTTTGAAAATTTGCGATTAATTCAAACTAATCAATGGAGCCTGTTTGCATTTTATACATTAACAAGTATAATACTTGGATTGGTAGCTGTATGGGGCGGAATGAAGCTTGTTAGAGTTTTAAATTGATACGTAGCGGTTTTATAGTAAATATAGTAAGTGTCAGGCACTCTATGTATATACAAGCAACCTGCCATCACTAGGTTAGCTACACCATCTCCTCATAAAATAATAAGGTTGATATGAAGGGGTAATGAGGGGATGTAGGAGTTGGTTTTAGCAAGGTAAATGGGAAGTATGTGTTAAAATATAGCTAAAGTGCTGTATATTTTAAATATAAAAAAATAAGAGGGAAACCATTTGGTCGCCCTCTTATATTTTAACCGTAAGATATTATAAAAAACTTTTGATGTTATTTTTATAACTCTTTTACGCGAATGTTTTTAAACTTAACTTTAGATCCATGACCAAGGAAGCCAATACTTCCGGTTTTGTTTAGTAAGCCTGGGTGCTCCTTACCGTCGATTGTTCCATTTTTCGAAGCTTCACGAATATTTCCATCAAGAATTACAGTGCCATTTAAAGTTATTTTAATATTGTCACCATCTGCAATTACCTCTTGATAGTTCCATTCGCCCATTGGTTTAAGTGCACCTCTTTTAGCAGGAATTACGCCATAAACAGAACCATGATACTGATACTTTTCGAGATTAGCATAAATGGGTGCGTCATTGTCAAGAATCTGCAATTCCATACCACTGTAAGCTGCATCGCCACTTGAAGGTGTGCGAATGCCTAGTCCATTATTTGCTCCAGGTGTTAGCATGAACTCAAATCTGAAGATGAAATTGTCAAATTCGTCGCTGGTATATAAGTTGCCCCCTGAGCCCGTTGTGGGTGGATAAAGAACAATATTTCCACTTTCAACTGTATAGTCGTTTTTGTTACCTATCCATTCATCAAGATTAGTTCCGTCAAAAAGAATACGGAAACCTTCAGCTTTCTCTTCATCAGATAATTTGAAGGGTTCAGGTCGTGCAATCTCTTTGATATAGATGTCTCTGTAAGCTACTTTGCTGCCATGCGCTTGTAATTCTATCTGCTCTACCGGGAAGATCGGTTGTGACCTGTCCCAAAAGTTTTCAAGAACCACATTGTCTGTAACCAATTCGCCGTTCAACCAAACGGTTACACGTTCTCCAATCATACGAATTTTGAACGTATTCCAATCGCCCACTCTCTGGTCGGCTACTTTAAGAGGTTTGCTTGGATGTTGCTGATTGTTATACAATCCACCTGAACCAACTTGAGCTCCAACATCTACACGTGCAGTATCCCAAATTTGTACTTGAGGAGTACCACGAAGATAAAGACCAGCATCGGGTTCTGGCCCTGGATATAATTTCCAGTCTATAAGTAT
This sequence comes from uncultured Proteiniphilum sp., assembly GCA_964605035.1. Classification (GTDB taxonomy): domain Bacteria; phylum Bacteroidota; class Bacteroidia; order Bacteroidales; family Dysgonomonadaceae; genus Proteiniphilum. The sequence continues at coordinate 7,412 of CAZSBA010000036.1, forward strand.
TTCAAAATCACCATACTGCTTCTCTGTGCAAAGGTTGTCATAACCCTTGCCGTCAAATACAATCATACCATCCTCTACTTTCCAGTCTAGTGCCATTTGCTTGTTAGCCTTTACCTGAGCAGCTGCTAATTCTCTAGCATTCATTTTAGATCTTGTAATTGGGTTACCCACAAGACCTTTCCAACCATCAAGGTTTTCACCATTGAAAAGTGACACATATCCACCTTCGGCAGAATTTTCTGAAAGATACTTGTTAATAGACTGTCTTTGGTAACCTGCATCGGGGTTAGTAAGTGTTTTGCTTACTTTATTCAGAATAGCAGTTGTTTCTTCGCTCGCAAATGCTGCATTTGATAAAGCAATATTCATTGCTGCCAATGCTGCTGCTTCGCTTACTGCTGTATCATCCATATATTTTGCAACATAAATCATTGCAGGATACTGACCTGTATTTCCAAGCAGATTCAGAATTGTACTCTTCTGAGTATCGTTTTGAGCAAATTGCATTGCCTCACGAAGATAAAGGTATTTAATTTCACCGGTTTGGTTAGATCTTCTTATAATACTGATAAGAGCATTTGTAACTTTTTCAAGTTCACTTTTATTAGTTGTACTGCGTGCTATATCAATAACCGGATAGATTGCTTCAAATGCATTAACACTGGCTAAAGCAGTAAAAGCCGCATCACGGTTAGTTCCGGTTTCTTTATTATATGCTTCAGTTATTTGCTCTATTGCATCGGCTGAGCCAATTCCCGCAAGTGCTCTGTAATAAAGGTGCTTCTTGTTTGATTTGTTAATTCTTTCACTTACTACCTTAGTCTTATCTTCATCAGATAGATTTTTTAAAGCCGCGTTAATCGATTCTTGAATTGCAGGAACATATTCAGCATCTGACTGTTCCAGTAATGTAAACATATCGTTAAGATTTTCATCTACAACAATGTATTTAAGGGTATTTGCCGCAGCAGCTTTTACAGCATTGTTGTCGCTGAACATTTGATTATAAACCAAATTGTACTGACTTTCGAGAATACGACTAGATATTATTTCTAGAATTGCTTTCTTGCCAGTGTCGCCACTGCTTTCGAAAACTGATGCTAATGTATATGAGATATCACCATCGATGCTCATCAGAGCGTTCTTGGCTAAAGTTACAGTTTCATCATCACTACTTTTTAATAGTCCTGCCAAAGCAATAATTGCATCTTCACCTCCAATTTTTGAAAGTGATTGAGTTGCAGCTTTAAGAACCATTTTATTGTTTGAATTTAAATAGGGAGTGATAAGTGATGCAGACCCCGTCGATTTATTTGTACCCAACCAATAGATAAGTGAAGTTTGTACATCCTGAGATTTATTGGATGATATAGTTTTCTTTATTAATTCAACCGATTTCTTGTCATTCTCAAACGGGAAAGCATTTAGTACGTTGGTTAAATATCTTATATCACCATCTTTGATAACGCCTTTCAGAATTTTAGAAGCGTTTGCTTTTGGTTGTTGCAAAAGAACTTTTGTTGCTGCAATCTTCAGTTCGCTTTTATTCTGTTTTTTTGCTCTTGAAAGCAGTCTGTCGGCCTCTCTTTTAACGGTTCTGGTTTCTGAAGATCCTAATCTACCAAGTAGTTCTATATATGAATCTACAGCACTGTTTTTACCATAAGCTAAGTCGGCTTTCTCTGCAGCATTTCTCAATGGTCTTATCGATTCTTTTCCACCTATTTTGGAAATAGCACTCAAAAGAACACCTTCCATTTTACTTGATGGATTACTACTTAATAGATTAAGCAGAACAGGTTCGGCTGTGTTAAATTTAATCTGCCCGAGTGCATTTACTAAGTGAAGATTAATTTGCTCAGAATTACTGGCAGTGAGCGCACTTAAAAGAGCAGCTCCGGCTTTTTCTGTGCCTACAGATGTTAATGCAGCAGAAGCAGCTCCAGATAGATAATCATCAGAAAGATAACCCGATAGGATTTCTACATTATCGTCTGATCCAACAGTTCTAAGTTGACGAATAATAAATGCTTTAATCTCCTTATCTAATGTTTTGTTTAATGCTTTTTCATAAGCATTTGCAGCAACTGTGCGTTTTGCATCATCTTTTGATACGAAATGAGACCATCCGCTAATTGCAAATTCATATGCTTCATTAGAAACTTCACCTGGAGGGTTCATTCTTCCAATAAGATCTAACAAACCTTCCTCACCCGTTGATACTAGGTCGGCAATTACAATGTTGTATTGTTGTTGGTTATCTGCCGGCAGCTGGGCAAGTGCATCAGCTATTATGGTAGAGTTAGTTCTACCTTTTGCAAGCTGTGCCTCTGCTCCAACAGCAAATAACAAGCAAAGGCTGAGTATAATATATTTTATTTGATTCATTTTATAAAAGTATTTGAGATTAAATTGACCAAGGAGCACGCATAGGCTGATTAATGTATCTATTTGCCTCTTCGTCGTTTATAAACATTTCATTAACAGGGTCAAATTCTAGTGTCCTGTTAAGCTGAAGCGCAACAAGTCCCATGTTTACAATAGTGCAAGAGCGATGTCCATTAATCTCATTTAAAGCAAATTTTTGTCTTGTTCTCACACTTTCTAAAAAGTTTGTATTCTGTTCAGCAGGTTCAGGGAACTCAGCCAACTTCTTTTCCCAGTTAGGTATATCACAAACAAAGTTTTTGTAAACATTACCATTAGGGCCAGAAATATAAGGGGTATTTGGATCTCCATATTCATCACCCCAAAGTACTATTTGGCAACCATCTTCATAAGTATAAGTGATACTTCTCCATGTTCCAACTGCATCAGGATGTTGCTGAGGTGCGTCGACTTCAACTTTAACCGGTGCTGTATCATCTTTGCCAAGAAGGTATTGAACCGGGTCGATGTAATGCTGCCCCATATCGCCTAAACCACCGCCATCGTAATCCCAGTATCCACGGAATGTGCTATGAACACGATGAGCATTATAAGGTTTATGCGGTGCAGGTCCTAACCACATATCATAATCTAGTTCAGATGGTACTGGTTGTGGCTCTAAGTGATTTTTGCCTACCCAATAGAATTTCCAGTCGAACCCTGTATGTTTACTAATTGTAAATTTCAATGGCCAACCTAGCATTCCGCTGTCTACAAGCTTTTTTAAAGGTTTTACCGTACTTCCAAGTCCATAGAAATTGCTGTCGAAACGGAACCATGTGTTAAGACGGAATATATTGCCATATTGTGCAATAGCTTCACGAACCCTAATGCCTTCGCCAATAGTGCGAGTCATCGGTTTTTCACAAAAAATATCTTTACCCGCTTTTGCAGCTTCAACCGACATTATACCATGCCAATGGGGTGGAGTAGCGATATGTACTATATCCACGTTCTTGTCGAGAATTAAATCGCGAAAATCATGATATTCGTTCACTTTGTCTTTTAACATAGAAGCTGCCTGAGCGAGATGATTTTTGTCTACATCGCAAATTGCAGCTACTCGTGTGTTATCATAAGGAAAGTGGCTACGCCCCATTCCACCAACACCGATAATACCCTTCGTAATTTCGTCACTCGGAGCAATCATGCCTTTGCCAAGCACGTTTCTGGGAACAATAGTGAGTAATGTAACTCCACCCATTGTTTTTAAAAATTGTCTTCTGGAGGTCATTGATAATATATTATTTAATTAATAATGATTAGATTATAATTATTTTACAAAAATAGGCTTTTTATCGGTAAGTATTTAGTCCATTTTAAAAAATAAATAGTAATTCACAAATATAAAACTTTACTTTTTTGAATTGATACATTTAGGAATTTAAATTGACTAATTATTAACTTTATTATTTCTTATATTGTAAAAATAATATAAATTTGCACCCATTCTTAAAATAATCACTATGAGCAAAACAATAATAGCTTTTCTTGAAGAGTCAGTAAATAAATTCAGAAATAAACCGTTTCTTTATGAGGCACGCAATGGTGTTGACTACACACATCTAACTTTTGAAGAGGTGCAGGAGAAATCTAAACAGCTTGCAGCTGGTCTTATTGATTTGGGCGTTAATTTAGAGGACAGAGTAGCACTTATTTCTGAAGGCAAAAATAATTGGATTATAAGCGAACTTGCTATTCTTCACGCAGGTGGCATTTGTGTACCATTATCAGTAAAGCTGGAAAGTGAAGAGGATATTAGTTTTAGGATAAATCACTCAGAGACTTCTGTTGTTATAGCTTCTGATCAGCAGATAGCAAAAATAAGACCAATGAAAAAATCTTTTAATTTGGTCACAAAATACATTCTTTTAGATCCTGAAGATAATCCCGAGAGCGATGAGTTGTTATTTGATGATATATTAAACAGAGGAAAAGAGTTGTTGGTTAAAGATTTAAATTATTTACAAGAGAGAATTGAAAAAGTCACTTCCGAATCTCTTGCCAATATCTCATATACATCGGGTACTACAGCCAATCCAAAAGGTATTATGCTTTCTCATGGTAACTATGTATGCAATGTTGAACAGTCTGTTGAGTTACTTAATGGTATACCATCATATTTTAGACAGCTACTCATACTTCCTTGGGATCACTCATTTGGGCATACTGCAGGTATTTATGCATTTATGAAATGTGGTGCTTCCATTGCTTCAGTAGCAATGGGTAAATCACCCATGGAAGTTTTGCGAAATGTGCCTAAAAGTATAAAAGCGATAAACCCTCATTTAATAATGAGCGTTCCGGCACTATCAGCCAACTTCAGAAAGAATATTGAAGCAGGAATTGAGAAACAGGGCAAATTCGCACAGTCTCTGTTTAAGAAAGCTCTCAAAACAGCTTATGAGTATAATAAAGAGGGTTATAACAAAGGAACAGATGGTAAGTTTTGGCTTAAACCAATGTTAAGTTTTTATGATAAACTTATATTCTCAAAAATTAGAAAGAATTTTGCTAGTAACATGCAGTACTTTATTGGTGGAGGAGCTTTATTGGACATCGAGTTGCAGAGGTTTTTCTATGCAATTGGAATACCAGTTTTTCAAGGATACGGATTATCTGAGGCTACTCCGGTAATTTCGGCTAACTCAATTCATGCACACAAGCTAGGTTCGTCTGGAAAGCCTGTTCCAAACATGGATATTAAGATTGTAGATGATAATCTGCAAGAGGTGCCAATTGGCCAGAAAGGTGAAATAATTATCCGTGGTGGAAATGTGATGAAAGGTTACTGGAAGAATCCTGAGGCTACAGCAAAGACAATTGTTAATGGGTGGCTTAGAACCGAAGATATGGGTTATATCGATAAGGATGGCTTTCTATATGTGCTGGGTAGAACAAAAGCCTTGTTAATTAGTGATGATGGAGAGAAATTTTCGCCAGAAGGTATTGAAGAATCAATAACAGCTAAATCTGTATTGATAGATCAGGTTGTTCTTTATAATAACCAGAAACCATACACCACAGCATTATTAGTACCTAATGCTATAGAATTAAAAAAACTTACTTCTAATCCGGAAGAGGCTGCTAAACTTATAGAAAAAGAAATAGCAGAATATCTTAAAGGTGGTAAATACGAAGGTGTGTTTCCAATGCGTTGGATTCCATCTGGTTTAGCAGTTTTAGAAGAACATTTTACTGAAAAGAATGGTATGGTAAACAGTACAATGAAAATTGTTAAACATAAAGTTTACGAAGCTTTTGATAATAGGATAAATGAGTTATATACACCTGAGGGAAAAAAAGCAACCTCACCGAGCAATTTAAAAGTGCTGGAGAGGTTGTTGAATTCTTAAATATAGAGATAAAAGATCAATATAAAAGTTCAATCTATAGAACTAACAACTTATTATTATTGATAATTATCTATTATAATTTTATTTTCTTTGTTTAGCCCACTGCATAACATTTGCAGGAGGACGTTGTGCTTGTAGCTCCTTTTTCATAAAATCCATATAGGGCGCTACATGACTAAAAAATTTGTAGTAACCCTGGCAGAGATAATTTAATCCTTCGTTTCCATACTTGTCTTTTATAAAACGGTTCTTTGGGCATTCTCCGTAACATGCAAATAGAAAATCACATTCTCTGCACTGTTTTGGGAGGGTGTCAAATTTATCGTTACCAAATTTCATCTGTTCATCTGAATACATCATTGATGTGAGAGTCTTATTATATATATTACCCAAACGGTATTCGGGGAAAACAAAATGATCGCACGAGTAAACATCACCGTTGAACTCCATAGCTCCTGCATGGCCACAAGTTTTTGCCATAGTACAGACACTTGGTTGCTCACCAACCCAATTGGCTAGTGTTGAATCGAATATCTGAATATATATCTTTCCAACATCTTCTTTTATCCACTCATCGAATACAGCACATAAGAAGTTACCCCATTTATCTGCTGGTACAGTATATGGAGCAAGATCCACCTCATCTTCAGTTTGCTTTGCTGTTGCAAGCTTTAAAAGTGAGTTGTTTTTTCTTATTCTTTCTACTATAGGAGTGAATTGTATATATTGACAACCAATCTCTTTGAAGAAGTTGTAAAACTCAAGCGGATAATCTACATTGTAGTCGTTTACTACAGCCAAACAATTAAACTCAACTTCATGTTTTTTAAGGAGCTCAATGCCTCTCATTACACGATGAAAAGATGGACGACCCATTTTATCGCGACGATATTCGTCATGAAACTCTTTAGGACCATCTATTGAAATCCCAACAAGGAAATTATTTTCCTTAAAAAACTTACACCATTCGTCGTTTAATAGTGTGCCGTTTGTCTGAATTGAATTGTCGATATGTCGCCCCTGTGCGTATTGTTTTTGAAGTTCTACTGCTCTCTTGTAGAAAGATAAAGGGCGCATAAGTGTTTCACCCCCATGCCATGTAAACATTATTTCGGGCATGGTTTGTGATTCAATATACTGTTTGATGAACCTCTCTAGAAGCTCTTCGCTCATCACAGGATTCTTTTTCTCGTAAAGATTCTCTTTCTCTAAGTAGTAGCAGTAGTCACAATCTAAGTTACACTTTGAACCTACAGGTTTAAGCATAACATACATCGGTTTAGAAAATGGAGCAAATGTTGACATAGTTATCCTCTTGTAATTTCTTCTTTTTCGGCATCCCAATACATTGTTCTCCCTTCGAGATATGCACGAGTACCCATATGAGCAGTAATAGCTTCCTGAAAACCCTGATCAATATCACATGACGGCTGCTTTCCTGTTCTAATACATTCTAACCATTCATGCAGATGCAAATATGTTGTATTATACCTTTTGCCACCAACGTATGAGTATAATAGTCCACGCTCTGCAAAATATAATTCAGTTGCAGATGTAATTGCATCTAAATCTCTTCCGGGTACATAGTGATAAAATGGCTCATTTGTTTTTATTTTACCTTCTGCAATTCTATCTCTGTATCTTTCAGATCTAGGATCGATAGTGACTGAAAGTGAGCTGCCTACTTCCATAGTTGCATCGTGACCCATAATTTTTCTGGTACGCTTGAACTGACTAGCCAAAGTTGCCGAGTAAAGCATTGTCAAGCCTCTGTCTTCAAACTCAAATGTTGTATGAAGCACATCAGGAACTGTGCGTCCATCTTTAAAAAAATATACACCTCCCGATGAGCTTGCAGCAGAGGGGATTCCGAGTTTTAGGATCTGATTCATTGCATCATACTCATGAGTTAGCAAGTCGCCACTCAAACCTGTACTGTAGTCCCACCAGCATCTCCAACGGAAGAATCTTTCGAGACTGAATTTGTCACGTGGATCGGGACCTACATATTCTGCTAATCCGGCAGAGGTCATGTAATCCATATACTCTTTTATTCTATCGGGGTCGCCATCAAACTGTTGCCAATCTATAGTGTTAGGGTTAGCGGCAGGGTTAATATCGTACACCCATGCACCATTAGGATCGTTCCTATTAGTGCCCGTTTCGATAAGAGTAATGGGACCCAAAAGTCCTCTTTCGATGATTTCACGAGCTCTTTCGTAAGCTTCAATTTGTCTGTTTTGATGACCTAACTGGAAAACAATATTACTCTGTTTTACTAAATCTCTTAATGCATAAGTTTCGGGAACGGTCCATGTCATAGGTTTCTCTAAATAGACATGTTTCCCCGCCTTAACTGCATCCATAGTCATTTGTCCATGCCAATGGTCGGGCGATGCAATCACTACAGCATCAACATCATCAGCAGCCAGAAGTTCCTTATAGTTTCTATACCTCTTTGGGGCATCACCATATTTTCCATTTATACCCTCTCGATAGATATTAGCACCTGCTGCAATACCTTGCTCTGCATGTATATCAAAAATATCACAAACAGCAGTAATCTTGATATTAAGATCCTCTTGCTCAATAAAATCCTGATATCTCTTATTTGAAGAGTCGGCCTTATTAAGATCTATCATTCCTTGTACATCTTCGGGAGTTGTAAAGCCAAGTCCACTTAACAACTGCTTGCCTCTTATACCTGTGCCAATAATCCCAACACGGATAGTCTCACCATCGCTGCTAGTTGGCACAAACGGTGTAATTTCAGATGGGAAGTGAAACATATCGGCTGCGGAACGATTGAAAATCTCATTTTTCCTCTTTTTATAAACACCATATGCCATTGCACCCAAAACAGGAACGGTTGCCAACGTTTTTAATGCGTCGCGTCTACCCTGTGAAACATTTTGTTTCTTCTCAGCGTCTAAATTCTCATTTGGATTGTTCTCTGTCTGTTTTTTTTCAACAGGCTTGTCCTCTCCAGTATTACCCTTTTTGCCCGGATATATATTATTGTTATTTTTCTCTGACATAACTACTCCTTTCTTTAAATATTGCTCTATCAATTCCAATTATTCTTGATGTTGGAAAATGGTAAAGAACTACAACTGATACCATCATTATAAAGTTTTTATCAACCCATAGAGTTGAACCTTCGGAAGGAAGGAGATACTCAACATTTAATAGAGGGGGGTGAGATAGATAATACATTAGTAATAGTATTGCTGCTCCCACATATCCAACTCTTTCGAAAAGACCAAGAATCAGTAACAAACCAATTATTGTTAATCCATAAATGTTTATGAAATCTGCAATTGCAATTAATGATTGACTCTCAGCTATCATTGTAAATAACGGAGAGAAAAGCCCCTTTGAATCCATAAGGTATCCATACGACGTCCAGTTTGGTGAGAAAATTTTTGCTAGTCCCTCATAGAGGAAAAACCAGCCTATAAGAACCCTCAAAACAACTAGCCAAGAGAGTTGCGCATTTGTGTAGGCATAGCCATAACCTTTATTCATTATATTTTAATTTGAGAATGAATTATAATTTTGTGAGTTTTTTTTATTCAAAGCCGCAAACATACAAATAATTCATGTTTGTTTTTCGAAAAAAACAACATGAATTATTAAAAAATATGCCTGGGCAGACTTGTGTTGTTGTTAATTTCCCCAGTCTCTATTTGGTCTGTTGTCCATTTTAAAAACAAGTTTTCCTCCTTTCATAATATCAAAATGATCTATGAATGGTTTGTTAATAGGCTTGCCGTTTAGAGAAGCCGACTGGATATATTTATTTTCAGTTGAGTTGTTTTCTGCTTCAATTTCTAAATATTTACCGTTGCCCAGATCTATTTTAACATAGCTGAAGAAGGGACTGCCAATAGCATATTCAGTGGTTCCCGGTGTTACAGGATAGAATCCCATTTGAGAGAATACGATAAAAGATGAGAGTCCTCCACCATCCTCATCACCGGGCACACCCATGAGGTCGTTTCTAAACCATTGTTTAATTAGTGTTCTAATACGCTTTTGAGTCTTCCAGGCTTCGCCTGCATAATTATATAGATAAGGGATATGTAATGAAGGCTCGTTTGCCATTGAAAACTGTCCAACATTTCCTGTGTGATCGGGAAGTTGAGCGTAAAACGAATATTTACTTTTGCCCAGAGGTTCTCTAAACATAGCATCAAGGTTGTTTATAAACTCTTTATTTCCCCCCATTAATTCTATAAGATCTGGTATGTTATGCGGAACATCCCATCGGTATATCCATCCATTGTTCTCTCCATAATATCTTCTGGCTCCCATTCCTCCATCGTAACGATAGTCGAAAGGCTGAATGAAATTGCCCTCTTTATCTTTTGGATGGAAAAATTTTGTTTCCTCATTGAAGACGTTTCTATAATTAAATGATGCATTAATAAAATATTCATAATCATCACTCAATCCTAGGCTCTTTGCTAAATGCGCGAGACTCCATTGGTCATAAGATGTGCCAAGTGTTACTGCAATTGGTTGTCTCTGCTCGAAGTTATGCACCTCGGGTATGTTTTCTTCTTCATCAATTTTTAATGAAGGAATATACCCATATTCATGATAGAACTTGTCTAGTTCTCCGGCAGGTAATCCCGACCAAGGGGCAAGTGTTTTATCCATAATTGCACCTTTACTGGCTTTATAGGCTTTTTCCAGATCGAAATTTTTTAAACCTTTTACATGTGCATCGTGAATTGATATCACTCCATGATTAGAATTCATTCTTCTACTATCGCCTGTAATTTCAGGAAAAGTTGGTAACCAGAAGTTATCCATCTGCTCAGACATCAATAAGAAAGAATTTATTATGTCTTCTTCTCTTTCGGAGTCGATAAGTATTCTTAAAGGGTGATGGGCTCTATATGAATCCCATATCCAGTCATCGGTATAAAATGGTCTGCCAAAATCATCATGTACTTTTCCATCAAATCCACTGAAATATCTGCCATCTTCAGATAATGAAACTGGTCTCTCGAAACAACGGTAAAGTGAAGTATAAAAGATAACTTTATCGTCATAGGTGCCTCCATCTATCACAATCTTGCTTAGTTCTTTGTTCCATATACCTCTTCCTGTATCTGATATCTCTTCAAAGCTTTTTCCGGCAACTTCTCTTTCAAGATTTTTACGTGCTTGCTCTTCACTTATATATGAAATGCCATATCGCAAAGATAGTTTCTTGTTATCCTTAGACCATTTTAAGACTATACAGGCGTCTCTTCCAGATGATGAAGTGCCATCTGTTATTTCTCCATTTTTTATTATCGAAATGCCTTCAGGAGACTGCTCTGGAAGAAGATATAAATAAACTTTTACATTATTAGATAAATTCTGATAACCTGAAATGGCAACTCCATCCCACGATAGTTCGCCATTTCTGGAGTTTATAGCTATTCTAGACTCTTCATTTTTACCGAAATTGAGATTGTAAATTGCAGATTGATGAGAGAGGGTATAATTTACTTCAATATCTTCTTCATCTAAATATACGTAATATGAATAGGGTGTAATCTTTTCGTTATCGTAACTATAGTTTATTACTGCAGACCTACGGTAGGTTTGTCCACTATATGGACTAAGGTTAAATGCAGAACTTCCTCTGTGTGATGTAACTGTTATTGGTAAGCCTTTAATTATATCATCGGTATAATCGTTCCTTTCGGGGTAAACCCTTAGCATGCTGTGAGGCATGTGTATAGTTGGGAAGGTTGGCACAAGAAGGTGGCTAATGTTACCCATATAAGGGTTTACATAGTCGACAGGCTGAATAGTTTTATTTGTCTGTATAGGTGTAAAAGCATACAACACTGAAGCAAGACAAATAATAGAAAATAATTTAATTATGTAAATACCTTTTTTTAGGAGAAACGTTTTTGTTGTCATTTTATTGAAAATTTAAATTGTTTGTTTCTTTAGGTGACTTTTCATATATAATACTATCCATTTGTTCAAATCAATAAACTTTACTTTGAACAATTATTTTTCAAGCAAAAAGTTATTATATATCCTACTTGAATAAGAAGTATACTATATGTTTTATTTTTATTGTAATTCTACAGTCCAATTAATACCACGTTTCATTATTTCGATAACCTCGTGAATTTCAAAGTCTTTAGCTACGTGACCTAGTGATGAGTAAAATACTCTCCCCTTGCCAAACATCTTTTTCCACACCACAGGAACAACAGCCCCATCTATCCAATAGTCGTGATCACCATTAAAGGTTGTTGTAGCCAATACCTTTACGTTAGGGTCTACGTGCATATAATATTGCTCAGATTCTATCTCAAAGTCATTTAATCCTTTGGTGACAACATCATCATGATTGGTAATATTAACCTCGTAATTTATTATTCCACCAGGATGTGCAACCCATTGTCCACCTACCATATATTGAAACTCTACACTGTTGCGAAAAGAATCTCCTAGTCCGCCATGCCAGCCAGCAAGACCAACACCATTCTTAACTGCCGTAATCAACCCTTTTTCCTGTTCGTTGGTTATCTCGCCCATTGTCCATACTTGAATAATGAGATCAATATTATTCATAACTGCCGTGTCTGTGTACACATCGAGGCTGTTGCTCAATTTAACATTAGACCCCTTCAATAACAACCATGGGACAAAAATATCTCTTGTCTGTACAGGTTCATGACCTTCCCATCCACCATATACAAACAGAACATTTTTTCCTTTTAAATTATTCTGTGAACTCTGTGCAGTTACTGTTGAGCTAAGTATTACTATATAAGATATGAGGAATAATAAAACGAATGCCTTTTTCATCTTTTTATTTTGATTGAACTGTAACAATGTATCAATTTTTCAAAAATAGATAAAAATAGTCGATTTAGGTCGAAAATATCAATAATTATTCTTTTCATGCAGTTCATTATGTTGAACTACATGCTTTTAAATAAATAATCATTATTACCCTAAAGCTCTAAAGTGAAACTTTAATTTGTTGCTAAAATAAAACAATTGTTAACCATGTAAAGTGCTATCCATATCTATTACAGGCCATGGTTGGTGATTTCTCCATTTGCCGCGTGTGAAATCGGGGATAGCTACCGAACAACTCTTGTTTAAAACTGATCTTTCGGTTAGTTCCACTAGCGACGACCATGCAGCAGCATCATAAACACTTTGGTCTAGAGGATAACCATTTTGTAAACAATAAATCAGACGCCAGTCCATAATAAAATCCATTCCCCCATGTCCGCCAACCTTTCTGGCTCTTTCGCCAATATATTTGCTTAGTGGATGCTCATATTTTGATAAAAGTTCTTTTTGATCTCCTTCTTCTAAGAATGAATGTGTATCGGGATGAATTGCAACCTTCTCGTTAGGATACTTAACAGCCATGCCTTTTGTTCCCTGTACAAGATGAATTCTTGAATAAGGTCTTGGTGATGTTGTATCATGTTGAATCATAATAGATTTACCCATCGCCGTATGGATAATAGTAGTGTTCATATCGCCCATCATATACCTTTCAGATAAAGTTATCCTTTCGTCATCATTTAAATTTTCTTTAGCCCATAATGATAAGCCAAACTGGTTTGTAGATACTGAAGAGAGATACTCCATTCTGTCGCCCTGATTAATTCCCATTATTTGAGCAATAGGTCCTAAGCCATGAGTGGGGTAGGGATTGCCAGTGTGATATTTGCTAAACTCAAGTCGCCAGTTCTTGTGATAACCATTAAATTTTGATTCACGTAAATCATGAATATAAGCACCTTCTGTATGAATAATCTCACCAAGTAATCCCAAGCGCGCCATATTTAGAGTTGCAAGCTCAAAAAAGTCGTAACAACAATTTTCTAACATCATACAATGCAACTGCTTCTCTTCAGCTTTATCCACTAAAGCCCAGCAATCATTAACTGTTAATGCAGCAGGAACCTCTATTGCAACATGCTTACCGTGATCCATAGCATAAAGAGCAATAGGCACATGTAACTCCCAAGGAGTAGCATTATAAACCAGGTCTATATCATCACGTTCGCATAATTTCTTCCAGTCTTCCTCCCCAGAATAAACAACTGCATCTTTTCTATTATTATTTTTAAGATATTTTTGGCTATTACTTATTCTTTCAGGGTTAAGATCGCATATAGCAACAATTTCTGTCCCTTCAATTGTGCTTAGTCTGTTAACGGCACCTCCACCTCTGCCAAGCCCTATTACTCCAATACGAACCTTTGGAATAGGATCGCAGCGTAAACCCAATACAGATTTGCCTTTAGAAGGAGGATTAAGCTCTTCAAAAATATCAGTTTCTATTGAGTTAGATTTTACTTGTGCAATTCCATCTAATTTATTTCCTAATACAACAGCACTTCCTGCCAGAGATCTTCTTAAAAATTGCCTTCTGTTTATTGACATAGTATTTATATTTAGTTACATAATTATTTACACAACTTATAAGGTTTATAGATCCTTCTTCCGCGTCAAAGGCTTTATAAAGTTAGAATCTACGTAAAATTAGTGTTAAGGTTAAAGTTTTAAACAGAAGCCCTGAGTAAAGGACTTCTGTTTGAAATTAATTATAAATAACCGATGATTTCATCCATCTGTTCAGATATTTTCTTCAAATGATTTCTGTCGC
>CAZSBA010000037.1:0-18599 GCA_964605035.1 uncultured Proteiniphilum sp.
TCCCTCATTCGAAGCCAAATTTATTGAATGGGTGTAATGTGGAATATCTGTTTGCAGATATATAGTATAATCTGCAGGTACACCGTCAAAATCACCCATCAATTTCCACTTATTATCCCACTGCGAAGGATTTACAAGAGAGATGTGATAGTAAGAATCAGGGCTGTCAGGATTTGGTCGTGAGTCGGTCATATTATTAGGACCTGTACCCCATTCCATTTCAATTAGTTCTCCCATATCTACATCTTCACGCATATACATTCTAAATTTGTAGCGTTCGTCTCTTCCCCAGCTTTGCTGATGAAATGTAACAGTTGCTCCTTCAGCACGGAAAATTCCGTTACCAACATAAGGTAAATCAAATAGAACAGAGTTCGTTGGAGAGAAGAAGAATCCAATACTTTCTATTAGGTTAATACTTGCAGATCCAGTGTTAAAATCAAGTATTATCCGATAAGCACCCTCTGTACCTACAGTTGAAGTTCCTTCTTCTTTAAGCAAACCCTCTCCGATGGAATAAATTGCACCTTCTTCAGAAGTATTATTTGTAAAATAGAAAGAATCACCTGCTGTTAGTTTAGTATAAATTTCAAACTCCCCTTCTGCAAGTTTTCTGAGTATTAAAGCATCTGCAAGATTGGTCCCTCCCTCACTGGCTTCGCCTGTTATATACACCTGGTCGGGTATGTCTGCAAAACCTGCAAGACGTGTTATTGTAAGTGTTCTTTCTTCTAATGCTTTTACAGGCATGTAACCCTTAGAGGCATAAACTGTCCACTTCAATGTGCCTTGCTCTGCTGATTCGATTCCGGCATCAGCAGCAATTCTATTAATTTGTTTATGAGTTATAGTAGCTACATTATCAGCACTATTATTATCTGAAGGAATTGTCGCTATAGGCGATGAGAAATCACCATTTTCTCTGTCAAACACTACTTCGTAAAGAGGTTTGCTGCTATCTTCTACAAGTGCAGGTTCCCACTTAAAGTTTAGAGATCCATTGGCGTTCAGCTCAACAACTCTCCCATCCACAGGCTCATAGAGGTTCTGGACTGGCGTAACGCCCATATCTCTAATCAAACCTTCACTATTACAACCGTTAATCAAGATTGCAAAAAGTGATAGTGTAAATAATCTTATAAAAATATTTTTCATTTTACTCTTAGTTTAAAATTATACTATCAATAACCTGGATTTTGAGTAAGATTCTCATTAATATCTCTCTGAGATTGAGGAATTGCGAATAGATAATCGCGTTCAGGATTAAATATCCTATCTTCAAGCTCAATATATTGAGTGTTGTTTGCAGCAAATCTGGCTCCATGTGGTTTACCATTCATTACTGTTTCAATTGTTCCCCATCTTCTGATATCAAAAATTCTTAATCCTTCTATTGCAAGTTCAGAGCGACGTTCACTTCTGATAAGTTCTCTCATATTAACATCACTTGGGTAGTTAAGTGCATCTGTATCTGTAAAACCTGCTCTTTCGCGAATTGGCCGTATAGTCTGATTCCAAACAGTCTCATTCATTTCCCCTAATTCATTTTTAGCTTCAGCATACATTAAGAGAACATCAGCATAGCGCATCAATATCAGGTTCAATCCTGAATTCATTCCCTCAGGAGCTTCCGGATCAAAGTATTTTCTGATATAATATCCTGTTGAAGTAGAGTTTTGTCCCGGACCCGAGTACTCATCTAAATTTGTTGCTCCTGCATCTGCTGATGAACCTGGTCTGATATAAATAGTAGAGATATTTCCATCTCCATCTCTCCATTGATATCCATGATAAACTATTGTTGCATTTAAACGTGGATCTCTGTTAATGTACGGATCATTTTCGTTATATCCAGATCCAGTTTCATTAATTGCTTTCCCATTTCTCATTATATAGTTATCAACTAACTCTTGTGTAGGTGCGAATTGATTAATTCTTCCACCTTGAGAAATTGGAATACCATCATACATCTCCATCCAGGTTCTTAGTTCAGGAATATATCCTAAATCTAATATAACCTCATCATTTTGCTCATTTTCTGGAAGGAAAAGACCTTCGTAGCTATTAAATAGTTCATATTGACCAAACTCACCCGACATTATTCTCTGGGTTATTGAAGCTACATTCGACCAGTCGTTTTCATAAAGATAAGTCCTAGCTAGAAGCATCATAGCGGCACCCTGTGTAATTCGTCCCTTATCTTTGTCACTATAACCATCTTTTTGAGGAAGATCGCTTACAATAGACGTAAGTTCGTTTCTTATAAACTCAATCACTTCCGATTTTGGAGAACGCTCAATACTATTTGCCTCCTCACGAGATATACTATAATCAAAGAGAGGTACATCTCCATAATGGCTAGTTAATCTAAAAAATAGAGAAGCTCTTATAAATCTTGCCTCAGCTATCATTCTATCTCTAACTTCCGAGTCCATATCCGGAACTAGATCCACATTATCCATAAATATATGAGTAGTCTTAATTCCTTGGTAGCAATTGCTCCATTCATTAGCAAACCTTCCTAATGTAGCGTCTGCCTGCCCCGAGGTTATAATTTTCTCACTTGTACTACCTCTTCCTTCATAAAGGTTATCAGTTAACCTCTCATTGGCAAAAAAGTAATTTGCACTAAACATTTGGTTATAAGCCATATTTAGAACTGCAGCAGCTTTTTCTGTTGATGTCCAGTAATTAGCGTCAGTAAATCTATTTGTAGGTGCTAAATCCAGATCATTACATGAATAAAGAGCAGTAGCTGCAATTAAAATTATTGTTATATATTGTATGATTTTTGTTTTCATATAGTAAAATATTAAAATTCAATATCTATTCCAAATCCATAATAAACTAGTGTAGGATAATTACGTGCACTGTTTGCACCTACTCCACCTATACCACCCATGTTATTTCCAAACTCTGATGATTCAGGGTCAATAAATGAGTTTTTAGTTAGTGTAATTGGATTTTGAGCATTGACACTAATTCTGAACTTTTCAACTCCAAGCTTATTTGTAAAAGTATTTGGGAGGGTATAACCTAGTTGAACGTTTTTAACTCTCAGATAAGCTCCATTCAGTAGATAGATGTCAGTCCCTGCTCTTCCCCAGTTATTCTGAGAAGATTGAGAGCTTGGAGAAATTAAACGAGGCCATCTTGCATCCGGATTAGTAGGTGTCCAAAAGTCAAGTTGATGAGTATATATCGCATATGAATAGTTGGCATGAAATGGTTCCACCAATTCTCCACGAACATACATATCCCTTTTTCCCACACCCTGAAGAAGAACATTGAAGTCGAAATTCTTATACTGTAAATCATAAGTGAATCCAAAAGTGTATCTTGGGAAAGCATTACCTAATACCACACGGTCTTTATCATCTATAACACCATCTTCATTCTGGTCAACGAATTTAACATCTCCTGGTTGTAGTGTAACACCTATTGGAAGTGCACTGTTTGCAATCTCTTCCATACTTTGGAAATAGCCATCGGTTTTGTATCCATAGTATGATCCTAATGCAACACCTTCGCGAATAATTTTAAACAATTGGTCATTCTGATCTATTCTTTCTTCACCTCCAAAATCTGTGACTTCGTTTTTCGAGTCAGAGAAGTTTAGATTAAAGTTATGATTGAAATCACCAGATCTCAATCTGTAGTTGACGGTTGCTTCCCATCCTCTATTCCTCATTTCACCAGCATTTTCACTAGCAGCAGAACTTCCAAATAATGAAGCTACTTCAGGTCTTAATAAAATATCCCACGTCCTTTTGTTAAAGTAATCAAGAGATATATACAAGTTGTTATTCAAAAATCCTGCATCAATACCTATATTAAAGTTTCCCGACTTTTCCCATGTCAAATCAGGATTTCCATACGTAAAACCTGTTCCAGGAACTGGAATATTGTTGAAAACATAACTGTTTGTATACATCTGATATACAGTTTGGTATGAGTAGTTTGCAACATTCTGATTCCCTAATACACCATATGATGCTCTTAGTTTCAAGTCACCCACATCATCACGATAATCACCCATGAAATACTCCTCAGAAACTCTCCATGCTCCAGAAAATGAAGGGAAGAATCCCCATCTATTTTCTTTTGCGAACTTAGATGATCCATCATATCTGAAAGAAATATCACCGTAGTATTTATCCATGAAGTTATAACCTACTCTACCAAAAACAGAACTGATACTAGTTTGGTCTGTATCATCATTTGAGTTTTTATTTTCAGTATCTTGTATAGAATCGTCTGTTGTAGGGAGTCCCAAATCCGGGTCAGTAAATCTCCATGCAATTCTACTACCTTTAAAAGTATATGATTCATTTGATACACCAACTAATCCAGATACATTGTGCACATTATTAAATGTTTTATTGTAATCTAGCAGGAATTGAGTGCTTAATGTATATCTTTTATTATTATAATCTTCGGTAAGTCTTGCCGGGTTTATATTTATTGTGGGGTTTTCAAGGTCAGCAGATGAGTAAAGAGGTACTTGAATATCTCTTCTAAATCTGTGGTGTTGAGTTAGGTCGATACCTAGTAAACCCTTAGCTGTAAGACCGTCTAAAATATTAAAATCTGCATTTATACTTCCAATTATATTATCTTCATCTTTATTTTCGTAGCCTCCTTCTTCTAATTTGGCCAGTGTATTATCATCACCAATAATATTATTAATTAAATATTTTCCGTCTTGTTGAAATTTATAATAATAATATGGTGGTATACGAGATGAATTAATAATAACATTACCTGTTCCTCCGGCAACTGTGCGTTCCTCTCTGCGGTTATAAGACATTAGAGAAGTAAGCTTAAATCTATTGTACTCTGTAGTAATATTTGTTCTGAAATTATAACGTTCCATACCATAGCCACCAACAAAGTTACTCTCCTGATTTAAATAACCTGCAGAAACCATAAATGTGGTGTTATCGCTACCACCCGAAACATTAATATTGTAGTTCTGTTGTAGTCCCTTTTGCATGATTTCGTCGAAAAACCAATATTCTTCATTTCTATTATCATAAAGATCACGAATTTGTGCAGGAGTAAAAGCAGGTTCATTTCCAGAGTTCATATTAGCTTGATTACGTAACATAGCATTTTGCCACCCCTCTACTGGTCTGAAAAGAATTTTCGGGTCTTGATAACCAGCAAGTCCGCTGAATCTTACAACAGGTTTTTGTAATTTCGATCCTTTTTTAGTTGTAACCAGAATAACTCCGTTTGCAGATCGAGATCCGTAAATAGCAGCACTACCAGCATCTTTCAGTACAGAAACACTTTCAATATCATTCTGATTCATGTTATTAAGTGTGTTTGTAGTAGAAATCAAACCATCAATAACAATCAAAGGATCATTATTTCCCATAGTACTTACACCTCTAATATTTATACTCAGATTGTTGTCGTTTGGATTCATACTTTTCTGCTGAATTGTAAGATTTGCAGATGCACCTTGAAGAGCTTGTACAGCGTTACTTACAGGACGGTCCTCAAACATATCAGAAGCAACCTGATCCACTGCTCCGGTTATACTTCTTCTCTGGCGCGTGCCATAACCAATTACAACCAGTTCGTCAAGAATCTTTTTATCCTCTTCTAAGACTATATCAAATCTGGTCTCTCCTGAAGTGTTGATTACTTGGTCAACGTATCCAATATATGATATCTGAATTGTTGCATTGTTAGCAACATTAATTGAGAAGTTTCCGTCAATATCTGTTACAGTACCATTTGTAGTACCTTCTTCTATAACGTTTGCTCCAATAATTGATTCTCCATTTGTATCTAAAATTCTACCTGTAATCAGTTTTCCATTTTGTTGCTGTATCGCAGTTTCCGATTTAATATCATTGGTAAGAGCATTAGATTCGTTAGATTCATATATAACAATCTGCTTATCTATAATTCTATACGTTAATCCCGTTGTAGATAAAACATTATCCAAGATTTCTTTTACATCTTCAGAATTGGCATTCAAGTCTACCTTTTTGTCAATTATTTTTTCACTTTTATCTGTAAAAACGAAAATATAATCGCTGTTTTCCTCAATCTCGTTAAAGACATCTTTAATGAATGTAGATTTTAGATTGAAATTAAACACTTGTGAGTAGCTATTACTTGCTTGAGAAAACATGATGCCACAAAACAATAAAATTAATGTTGTTCTCATTATTTTAAAAAAGTGTTTGTGATTAATGGGATACTTACTATCCCCATTTAGATTTATGTTCATAAATTCGAAAATTTAAATATTATTGAACTTTGTAGTTATTACTAATTTCATTTTGCATTTTTCTTTAATCAGTTTACTGAGTTTTTCTTAATACTTCATAGGCTTTACATTTTACTTATTATTATTCTCATTAGTTATGTAGATATTATTATTTTCTTTTCTATACTCGGTTGAAGTTAATAATGCTATAGTTGTCATAACATTATCAAGGTTTTCTGAAAGATAAATTTTACCACTACAAGTTCTGTTTTGCAGGTTCACATCTCTATCAAAATTAAAAGTTAGATTATAATATCTTTCAATTTTCTCTAAAACATCAATCATTGGAGTCTTTTCAAGTGATAAGTAGCCATCTTTCCAGCTTATGTGATTTATTATTTCAACATTTTCTTTACTAAAAGAATATGTATCATTATTAAATGTAGCCATTTCGTTTGGAGTCAAATGAAATTCTTCTGTCTCTCCTTGTTTTATTAATGAGACTTCACCTTCAACAAGAGCAACAGTAGATTTACTGTTATTATAAGAGGATACATTAAATGCAGTTCCATATACTCTTATTTTATATTCACTTGTATTAAGATAAAACGGCTTTTCAATATTTTCTGCAACTTCAATATAAATTTCTCCCGAAGAAAGAAAAACATCCCTTCTGTCTCCACTGAACTGAGATGGAAATTCAATAACTGATCCTGAGTTAACCCAAATTTTTGTACCATCAGATAGAGTTAAGGTGGTACGTTTTCCATATGGAACAATCAACGAATTAAGATTCTTTGCTTTAGTTTTAATATCAAGTTTTTCTGAAATATTGTTTTTCTGAGTAATTTCAGCATTACCATCTTTGTCAAGTTTGATGTCTATATTGACATTGTATGATTTGGAGCTTTCATCAGTCACAAACATTATATCCTCGCTTTGTTGTAACTCTCCAGCAATAATACCATCATTTATTATATCCAAATTTGTTCTCTCACTCTTAAAGAGTATTGAAATGCCAAAAATTAAGAACGCTGTTGCAACACATCCAGCTATTGTATACTTAAGGTATTTAACTATATTACTCCTATTATCCTTTAATTTGTATGTTTTATGTATTCTATTTAGTAATTCCTCTTTTTCTTTGGCAGTTAAGCTACTTTTGTTAAAGCTTTTTTCTTTTAGGTATTTTATAGCCTTATCAACCTCAATCTCTAAGTCTGGATTATCATATAATAGTTTCTGCCAATAACTATCTAATGACTCATCCGGAGATAATTGCCAACTGATGAATTTTGGATCTTTTAAAATTTCGGTATATCGTATAGGTTTATGAATCATTTTATATGATAATTAACAATTTACAAAACAGGTTTGTATAATAAAGACGAAGTTAGATTTAAATTATCCCCAAGGATTTAGAAAAATATATAAGATTAACATTATCTGTTGTCCAGGGTTGTTCTTTTATATGTGATTAAATAATGAGAATTGTCATTAAATATATGAATTTCTCTCTTAGTGTTGATATGGCTCTCGACATTAATTTTCTGCATCCATGCACACTTATTTCAAGTAATTCAGAGATTTGTTCATAGCTGTATTCTTGAACATATCTTAGATAAATTATTTCACGTTGTCTGTCAGTCAAGATATTCAACATGTTTTCAATATTTTGTTTAATATCAATCCTATCTTCTTCCTCAATAATAAGATCTTCAACATTTACATCAATGTTAAACTGCAACTCATTATCGATATTAATTTTGTCTAATGATATTTTTTTTCTGTCAGACTTGTAAATGTCTAATAATCTGTTCTTTAAAGATTTAAGGAGATAATATTTTATATTCATAACGTTTGATAGTGCGTTGTCTTCTAAAGCCATTTTAACAAATACATCGTGAATAGAATCCTTAACAATTTCTTTGTCAAAACCAAGATTAGTTCCATATGTGAATAAATCATCCACATACTGGTTATAAATATTTGTAAGTCTCTTTATCTTATCCACAACAATGCAATATATGTATTATTTAAATAAACTATTTCATTAAGCTAAATGAGCAGAATCAAGTTTACTTGCATTATGCCATAGCAATAAATAATCTAATTTTAGTGAACTATAATAAAGTGGTTTGTTGTGCCATCAATATCATAATATTAAAAAATACATTATCATAAGTCATATTTTCATATAACAAATATACGCTTTTTTTACACATGATAAGAAAGCTTCAGCTCGCCATGATATATATCAATTGTATTGATAAGCGAGTAGATCCCCTACCGATATTACAAATAATTGTAAAACGGAGGGGATTCATTAACCCAATGTCATATTTTAATACTTAGCCCTCCCGATAACCAAAAACCGGGCTGAGGTATATTGCCAAAATCAACCTGTAGTGTATTGAAGATATTATTAGCATTTAAAAACAAGTTGATGTTTTTAAGTTTGTAGTCAATTTTCAGATCTAAAATGCCAAAAGGAGTATATTCCACTAACTCCCCAGGTTGTAAATCAATATATTCTATATATGATCCAACTCTATCTTGCCAACGAAACTTCCACGAAAATGTAAGATTGTTTACTACTTCATGCTGTAGAGCAGCCGTGAATTTATGTCGAAGATAATTTAGTCTGTAATTAGATATTAATTCACTCTCTTTCAAATTTTGATCAATATACATATAACCCAATGATAATGAGTTAAAGGGCTGTTCGTTTCCAATCCACTCATTCAAGTTAAGGGTAACATTCGCTTCAACACCTTTACTCTCTATTTTAGTGTGATTCCTTGATTCCCATAATGAATCCGGATCTGTTTTTACCCAGTCAATCATATTATTCCCGTTCATCATAAAAGATGCAAAAGAGGCTCTTATAACCGGATGTGAATATTTTAAACCTAGTTCAAACGATTCAGATTCTTCAGATTCAAGATTGCTATTACCTATATGAGTTGCTGTTGTGTAATACAGATCTGTAAATGTAGGCATACGGGTAGCTTTATTCCATGATGAATAAACACTTAAGTTGTCTGTTGCTCTGAGTGAACCATTAATGGCTGGATAAAAATTGAATTTATCAATATTAGCAGTATTATAGTTTAGTAGTCCTCCAAATGAGAATGTAAAAATGTTATAAACAATTGTATGTTCAGCAAAATAGCTAATGTTTGACCTGTTATCCGATTTTGTATACTCTCCAATACTTTTTTCCATTGGCCTTCCAAGTACATTACTCAAAATACCTTCATTACGGAACTCACCTCCAAAACTAGTTATTCCATATGAAGACGCGTATTGTACATTCAAATTCATGCCAAAGACATCACTACGGTGATAGTTGTGGTTTGTATACCAAGATGGCACGTTGCCTGTTCCTTCTCTAATGAGTTGGAACTCATCGAAATGACGGTTCCAATATAATTGTGGTATAAATTTTAGTCTACCATTTGTTTCTCCTTTCACCGACATAAAAATTCCTCTGGTATTATCAAATTGATTTGGGTATGCGGCTGAATAAAAAGTGTTTGCTCCATAAGATTTCTCATTCAAACCAGCATTAATATCCAGAGTCGATCCATTTAATCGGAATCTGCTTTGCCATAAAATATTAATTAACTCATAGTCACTATTTTCAATATAACCATCAGATCGCTTATATCCTGCAGACATTGTGTGTAATGACTGATTGTTTTTATATGCACCTCTAGCTTCCGCTCCAAAGAGTCCATTCATGCCACCCTCAATCATAGCATATGAATTCGTCTTTATGTCTTTTTTAGTGATTATATTTACCCCTCCAGAGAATGCACTAGCACCAAAAACAAGTGATGCTGGTCCTTGTACTATCTCAATTCGTTCTATATCTGAAAGGTTTAATGGAAGGTCGAAGCTGTAATGTCCTGTGTGTGGGTTGGTTAGATTTATTCCGTTAATAAGGATGGCTGTTTGATCAAAAGATCCTCCACGAAGTGAAATATCAGCCTGTACGCCGTGTGGTCCTCGCTGCAGGATATCCACACCTGCTACATAGGTAAGAATATCTTCAATACTCCTTGCCGGTGTTCGCTCAATCTCTTTACTTGTAATAACGGTAACCTGCTTAGATGCCATGCTAAGTGGTAAATCAGCCTTCGAGGCAGTTACTACTACTTCATCTAATTCGGTAGGAGGAATAGAGTCTATTGATGCTTCAATTGCTATCTGCTCTATTGAGCTTATAGAAGATGCATGAGCAACAGTAAGTGTACAACCGGTCAATACTCCAATCGTAACAGCCTTGTTGAGACTGTTGAATACACTGTAGGTTTTGCGTGCAAATCGTTTAAACCGAAATGCAGTAATCTTTTTTACTCGAGTTTTATTCATTTTTTAATTATTAAAATTATACTAAGATGCAAAAATAGACATTATTTTTGCACTTCAAAAAATGAATAATGTACATTCCCATAAACTCGTTCCTTAACAAAAAATGGGGAAAGAGAGAAGTTTAATTTTCTTGAATGTTCAAGTATGAACAAGCCATCAGGCTTAAGAAGGTTGTTTTCTATTATCAGCGAAGGTATTGAGTCGATGTTCTTCATGTCATAAGGGGGATCTGCAAAGATAAGGTCAAACTGCTCTCGGCAACTATTAATAAATTTAAATGCATCTGCTTTAAGAGGATAAAGTTCAGTGGCATTTAATTCTTCCTTGGCTTTGCAAATAAACCTCCAATGCAGGTTCTCACTCTCTACACATACAACTTTAGGGCAGCCTCTTGAAACCATTTCTAAAGCAATACTTCCTGTTCCTGAAAATAAATCGAGTGCTACCGTATCCTCCCAATCAATTATATTACTTAATACGTTAAATAAACCCTCTCTAGCAAAGTCAGTAGTAGGACGTGCATTTAATTTGGCAGGCACTTGTATCCTTCTCGATTTGAATTTACCACTTATTATTCGCATAATGTAGCAATTAGGTCTGTTGGCACTTTTTTCATCTGATCATTGGTTAGCTTTGTTACAGGATTTAGCTCAATACTCTCAATGTTTTTAATAAGGCTTTTTAGTTCTCCCTCAACTTTATGTTGTGATTCTAAATTGCCTGATATATAAAGCTTGTCTGAGTTCTGGTCAAAACCCAATTTATCCCAGATTCCCATTACAAAATATGAAATATTGAAAGCGTTAGTTTCAGCAAATGTATTTGCAGAAAGCAGTTTGTTCCCAGAAAAGCATACTACAGTCATATATTCATCATGAAAATCTATAAAACATTCTCTATCTGCTGGATTGCGTTTTAGCTTTTCGAATGAATATATCAAAGACGTACTATGATGGTGTAGTATTGGATTAAATAAGTGCCTTGTGAGAAAAGAGTGTACTTCATCATTAAGATCGAAAACTATATGGTAATCATTTAGCGATTTATCATTTAATATTACACCTTCTGAATCTTGAAAATTAAAAGTAAATAGTTTTTTTATTTGTTTTTGGTCGAAGAATTGGTCGGGTACAATTGTGTAATTTTTAGATACAACATATATATTACTCTTATTAAATGTGTTGCTAAATATTCCGATATCAAAAACAAATTTCTTTATGCTTTCTAAATATGAGAGTTTAGTTCCAATTGTGGTTTCCTGAAAATAAAATACCGAAGTGTCGTTAGGAGAATAAATACAAAAAGAAAATCCATTCGGCGCAAGCCGAATGGATAAATTATAATTTTCCGAATTAGCTAGATCTATATTTTCCGGTAGAAACATAATATTGGTTGAAACAACCTATTATTCCCAGTTTCCGGCATTATTGTTAGCTACCTCAAGCGAACCTACTTGCATACCTGGATATTTATTACCCGGACGATCAAGTACTTCTTGTATTTTCTGACCCAGCAGCTTGCTGTCTAGATCTCCCAAATATGCAGTATATGGTGTTTTAGCTTCAAATACTTGAATTGGATATCCAGAAGCTGTAATTAGAGAGTCTACACCCATCTCAAATTTAGTCCCTGGTTGTGCAAAAGGAACAAACTGAAGAGAGTCAGCACTAAAATTTGAGCGATTTGGATAAAGAACCTCTATGGCTGGAGAAAATAATGAATCTCTAACCAATTGAGGAGAATTGGTTTCGGTATTCCATAAACCAGCATCTCTAATAGCCTTTTCATTACCGGAGTTAATTATTTCCATTGCTTTTACTTCTGTCATACCAGATTCTAACTGCGATTCAGTAAGATCGCCTGATCTAACAATTGTAGCAATCTCTCCATCTCTCACGAATTGTACAAGTGTGTCAAAGCTGGCTGTGTATGTGCCTGTTTGAGATCTTAGTGCTATCTGTGCTGTACGAATATCCATCAAGCGTTGGATAACAGCTCTGTCTCGTTTCTCTACCTCTGCGTTAAAATCTATTGGACCTTGGATACTTTTCCAACTGACCCAAGCTAAAAGAACAATGGCTAACGCTAATAGCGTTCTCATTACAACTTTCATGGACTATTTTCTTTTTAATTTATACTGTTTATTTCTGATTTTCTGATTTTAGACTACAAATTTAGAAAAAGAATGATAATTATGCTACTTTTACCAGAAAAATTACCACAAAATATGATAAATCATTTCTTTATTGAGAAAATCAATGAAAATTTTCCATTTGAATTTACAAATGACCAAAAATATGCTCTCGACTTGATTTCCGCTTTCCTCTTTTCCGACGAAGGAGATCAAATATTTTTATTAACGGGTTATGCCGGAACAGGTAAATCTTCTCTAATTGGTAGTCTAGTTAAAACAATGTCTCATTTTAAGCAAAAGAGCGTTTTGCTCGCTCCAACAGGTCGCGCTGCTAAAGTCTTTTCGGGATATGCAGCTAGTCAAGCATATACAATTCATAAAAAAATATATCGTCAGCAGAGGTTTGCAGAAGGTACACCACATTTTGCTCTTTCTGAAAATCTACATAAGCATACTTTATTTATAGTAGATGAGGCATCTATGATAAGTAATGAATCTTCCGATTTCTCAATATTCGGAACAGGAAGACTTTTAGATGATCTAATTAAATATGTTTACTCTTCCGAAGGTTGCCGAATTTTAATTATTGGCGACGATGCACAGTTACCACCTGTAAAACAGGATAGTAGCCCAGCGCTCAACCGAGATATTCTGCAATCCTACTCACTAAATGTAACTGAAGCAACATTAACTAAAATTGTACGTCAAGAGACGGAATCGGGTATACTCTACAACGCTACAACATTGAGGAATTCTTTGTTGTTTGGCGATACTGAGGACTATCCTAAGCTAAAGGTAGATGGCTTTGCAGATGTTAAAAGAATTACAGGGAATGATCTGATAGCAGAGATATCAGATGCTTATAGCAGAGATGGTGAGGAGGAAACTATTGTGATATCACGTTCAAATAAAAGAGTAAACTCATATAACAACGGTATAAGAAACTCTGTTCTATATAGAGAGGAGGAGATCTCGTCAGGAGATATTCTTATGATTACGAAGAATAACTATTTTTGGGTTGAAGATTATGAGAATCTCGATTTCTTAGCAAACGGTGAGTTTGTTATAGTGCAGAGAGTTAGAGGTGAAGAGGAGCTATATGGTTTTAGATTTTGCAATGTTGTGTTATATCATCGCGAGTATGATATTGAGTTTGAAGCTAAGATAAACCTGGATGTACTTCATACTGAGGTTCCTGGATTAACACGAGAGCAAAACAATCAACTTTTCACTTTAGTAATGGATGATTATCAGGATGTTTCCCAAAAAAGGTTGAGATATAAAAAGGTGAAAAATGATCCATTTTATAATGCCTTGCAAACAAAGTACGGTTATGCCGTAACATGCCACAAAGCACAGGGTGGAGAATGGAAGAATGTTTTCCTCGACTTAGGTTATATTCAGAAGTCATACATGGGTGAAAACTTCTACAGATGGCTATATACATCTATTACAAGGTCCACTCAAAAGTTATATCTTGTAAATTTGCCTGACGAATTTGTAGAGCTATCTGAAATATGATTACATTTGTATGTTAAAGTGTTGAGTTAATTGCTCATTGTGAGCTTTTTTGAGCATTTAAAATAATAATTTGATGTCAGAAAATAGGAATATATACATAGAAAAACTTTTAAGTGAAATAAAGTCTTTGGAGGAGAGCGTTCTTATTATAAAGAAGAGCGATTCAATGTCTTTCTCTTTTTTTCGTGAGTCTTTTGAAAAAACTCAGGAGATTTCAAATTTGCTGCATAAATTAGAATTTATGCAAGTAGATGATATGAAAAATCAAATGGAAAAATTGGTTTTTTTTCTTTCTGAGTCAGAGAAAAAAGGAAAAGTTCAGGAGAGAGAACTTGAAAAAGCTAGAGAAAACGAGAGGGAACTCACTAAAGATTTGGATAACGAGAGACAGAGAAATAAAGTGCAGAAGTTGCAAACAGAAAGTGAGGTTGCCGCGTCAGATGTGAAAGAACAAGAAGAGATAGAACACACAGATATCGAGGAACATGTTCAAAGCCGAAATATTTATGCAGAAGGATTTGTTCTTCCAGAATATCGTAATCCTCATCATAATGATATCGTAGACAGAGAAAGTAAACAAGGATATAATTATGAACCTGTCGATTCTAAAAGTGTTAATACTCCAGTGCATATCATTGATATCAAAAGAGGGGTTAGCTTAAACGATAGGTTTTTATTTCAAAGAGAGCTTTTTAATAATAATAGAAACGAGATGAATAATACTCTCGATAAACTTAATAGTTTAAGTACTTACGAAGAAGCTGAGGAGTATATACGTGATAACTACTCTTGGGATTTCGATAGTCAAATTGTTAGTGATTTTCTATTAGTCGTAAAAAAAGGTTTTAAGTAAAAAAGAGATGGGAAAACTATACGTTGTACCCACACCAATTGGAAATTTGGAAGATATTACATTGAGAGCGATCAATGTTTTAAAAGAGTCTAATCTTATTTTAGCTGAAGATACTCGCACAAGTGGTTACTTGCTAAAACACTTGGGTGTAGAAACGCATATGCATTCGCATCATAAATTTAATGAGCATAAAACTACAGAGCATATTGTTGCAAGGTTAGAGGCTGGCGAAACTATTGCACTTATCTCAGATGCAGGCACACCTGCCATTTCAGATCCAGGTTTTTTGTTGGTCAGGGCGTGTATTCAGAATGGAATTGAAGTAGAATGTCTGCCTGGAGCAACCGCTTTTGTTCCGGCATTGGTGGAGTCGGGATTGCCTAACGATAGGTTTTGCTTCGAAGGTTTTCTGCCTCAGAAAAAAGGCCGACAGACACGTCTTAAGCAGCTTGCCGAAGAAGAAAGAACTATGGTTTTTTATGAATCACCTTATAGAGTTGTAAAAACTCTAACACAGCTAGCCGAGTTTTTAGACGAAGAAAGAGCGGCGTCTGTTTCGCGCGAGATTTCAAAACTTTTTGCCGAAACTATCAGAGGAACATTAAAAGAGTTGATAATATACTTTACAGAGAACGAACCGAGAGGTGAGTTTGTTATAGTAGTTGCTGGAAAAGCTTAGTATTAATAAATAAATATTGTTATTTATGAAGAATTTATGGATTTTACTTCTTGTGGGACTAGTGGTTTCATGTACAAATGTAAGAGAGTCTAAAGAATATAAAGAGCTGCAAGCTCAACGCGATTCTCTTTTGATGATATCTTCAGGTACAGACGGAGAAGTTGCAGAAATGATGTCCGTTATTAGTGAGGTGGAAGCAAATTTCGAAAAGATTAGAGAGGCTGAAAAGTATATTTCTACCCAATCTGCCAAGCAGGGCGAAATGAGTCAAGATACCAAACAAAGGGTAAATGATAACTTCAATATGATTAATGAAATACTGCAACGCAATAAACAACAACTAGAAGAGTTGAATAGAAAATACAGTAGTAGTAATAAAGAGGTTACTGCTATGAAAAATACTATTAGCAGACTTAATCAGGAAATGCAAGAGAGTGCCAGCAGACTGGCTGCTCTACAAACAGAGCTTGCTGTTAAAGATGAGCAGATTGCACAACTTTCGCAAGATATAACCTCTCTAGCAGTTGAAGCTGAGCAGCAATCGGCTACTATAAGGGAACAGGAAAAAACTCTTAATACAGCTTTTTACGTCTTCGGAACGATGACTGAACTTAGAGATCAGAAGATTCTTTCAGGAGGCTTTCTAAGATCAACACGCGTGTTGCAGGATACATTCAACAAAGATTACTTCTTACAGATAGATATCCGTGAAGTTACAGAAATTCCTCTTTTCGAAAAATCGGGCAAGCTATGGTCAATTCACCCAGATGGCACATATGAATTTGTAAAGGGTGACGACAACAATCTTACCTTCAGAATCACCGATACTCAACGTTTCTGGAGCCTAACTAAATATCTGATTATTGAAGTAGGATAAATAAATTACCCTACTAAGAGCGTAAAAGAGGCATAGTCATACATCGGGGTCCACCTCCACCACGGGGTAGCTCCGATCCCTCTATAGTTATTACACAATTGCCTGAAT
Source organism: uncultured Proteiniphilum sp. (assembly GCA_964605035.1). Classification (GTDB taxonomy): domain Bacteria; phylum Bacteroidota; class Bacteroidia; order Bacteroidales; family Dysgonomonadaceae; genus Proteiniphilum. The sequence continues at coordinate 16,782 of CAZSBA010000037.1, forward strand.
TGTCTAGGTTGTACTTTTCGTCAATTATATCACTTGCAGTAACAATATCATATCCTTTTTTATTTAACTCTTCAAGTGTGTGAATATTACGTGCATAAGAGAGTACTTTGCCTGGAGCAATAGCCAAAAAGTTTGCTCCACTATGCCACTGCTCCCTTTCTTGATCCCAATCATCTGATTTACCTCCACATACTATTGGTTCAATCTCTAATCCCAGTTTACTAGTAACACTAAGTATATTACTTGCAGATGATATTTTTATTACTTTACCATTATCTATTTCCATATGAACTGTTTGATAAGGAGAGCTTTCTAAAACAAGAGGCTTGTAAACCATTGCTGTATTGGTGTTTAACATAGTAAAAACCATATCAAGATGGATAAAAGATTCAGGAGACTCGGGCAACTGTTGTATAATTACATGCTTACGGCCTGTTCCAGTTTTGCAAAATTCATTAACTAACATATCTATTCCCTGAGCACTTGTTCTTGAGCCATTACCAATGAGCAAAATATCTTCTCTTATAACAAGCACATCACCACCTTCAATATTAACCTCGTTACAATGCTGTGATAGGTCGTAACTATTGATAACCTCAGTGTTAAATGCTAAGCCACTCTTAAATATTGCATCCATTATTAGAGATTCACGAACCCTTACACCATTTGCCATTTTGCATATCAATGCATTATTGCCAATGACAACCGATGGGTCTCGTGTAAAATAGAAGTTGTAAAGTGGTTTTAAGGCATAGTATTCATCACGTAGAAAATCTGTTAATGTGTTTATTTGAATGGGTAATCCTTCAATAAGAATTTTTGAAAGTACAGGAGCAGATAAATCCATCAAGTAATTGGTATACCCTGCTACTTGCTCCATTTCGCATATAGTTCTAATCAATTTTTCTTTCAAATCTTCTATTTCTAATACATTAGTAAGCAGATCCGAAACTTCATATACCTTCGAGCTTTTTCTTAATACTCCAAGTAACTGATTGTACTCTTTGCGCGCTATTGATAAATTTAGAATATCACTGTATAATGCTCTCTGTGCATTGCGAGGAGTCATATTCTCAACCTCGGGACCTGGGTAATGGATGAGTACCGCATCTAGTTTGCCAACCTCAGATTGCACATTCAAGGTTATTTTTGAAGAATTCATAATATTGTGTAAATGATTAGTTTTAACAAAGATATTAAATTAAGACGTTTTTTTTAATTATTAGATTGATTTCTTGTGTTATTTTCGTTATTTTTGAATTCTTCGTATTTAAATTAAAATTGTAAAACGCTATAATGGGACAAATAACTTTAAAAGATATCGCAAAAGCACTTAACTTAGCCCCTTCAACTGTATCAAGAGCAATGCGTAATCATCCGGCCATTAGCAGTGAAACACGGTTGAAAGTTCAAAAATATGCAAAAGAACATAAGTATAAGCCAAATTTGTTAGCATTACAGCTCCGTACTAATAAAAATAATACCATTGGAGTAATAGTTCCAGAAATAGTTCATTACTTTTTCTCAACAGTACTTGACGGAATTCAACAAGAAGCAGAAAAAGAAGGATATAACCTCTTAATTACTCACTCAAATGAAGATTATGAAAGAGAGGTTAGAAGTGTTGAGACTCTTCTTGAAGCTAGGGTCTGCGGGATACTTATCTCACAATCAAAGAGGACTGAAAAGTTTAATCACTTTCAAGATATTTTAGACAATAATGTACATCTTATATTCTTCGACCGTATCTGTACAGGAATAAATACCGATAAGGTAGTCGTAGATGATTACGCTGGTTCTTTTAATGCCGTTGAGCAT
>CAZSBA010000037.1:18699-21464 GCA_964605035.1 uncultured Proteiniphilum sp.
ACTGAGGTTACATTTCCACGGATGACTAGTGTCGACCAGCATGGCTTCGAAATGGGTAGAGTGTCAGCAAGACTTCTAATAAACCGTATTGAGGGTAAAGAGTTAAAAGAAGGAGTGGTGAATAAATTAATAAAAACCGAGCTAGTAGTTAAGGAGTCAACAAAATGCAATCGAATGCATAAATAATATCAAGGTTAACCATCTGGATAATAAAACATAATCTGATAAAAGCTTGTATATTTGTTTACAAATAAAATCTAAACAACATGAAGAAAAGAAAATTATCTTTTTGGGAGATTTGGAACATGAGCTTCGGTTTCTTGGGTATACAATTTGGCTTTGCTCTTCAAAATGCCAATGTAAGTAGAATATTTGAAACCTTAGGTGCCAGAATTGAAGATATTCCAATATTATGGATAGCTGCTCCTATAACTGGACTAATAGTACAGCCGATAATTGGTCATCTTAGCGATAAAACCTGGAACCGATTTGGTAGAAGACGACCCTATTTCATGATAGGTGCAATTTTTACCACCTTGGCACTTATTATTATGCCCAATTCTCCTTCTCTGTGGATAGCTGCTGGTATGTTGTGGATTATGGATGCTTCAATAAATATCTCAATGGAGCCATTCAGAGCTTTTGTGGGCGATAACCTGCGCTCAGATCAGCGCACAATGGGGTTTGCTATGCAGAGTTTCTTTATCGGAACTGGAGCAGTTGTTGCATCTGCCCTTCCATATATTCTAACCAACTGGTTTGGTGTTGCAAACACTGCTCCGGAAGGTGTTATTCCTCAATCTGTAAAATTGTCGTTTTATATCGGTGGAGTTGTACTTATTGCATCTGTATTGTATACAGTTTTTACCTCCAAGGAGTATTCACCCGCCGAATTAGCAGCTTTTGAAGAGGAAGAAAAGAAATTATCAGGAATAATATCTATCAAGAAACCTTCTGTAACGTCGTCTCAGTTTATGAAAAGAGGTGTAGTATGGACAATTGCAGGTCTTGTTATCACTATTCTTATAATGATATTTAATTTAGATGATGATAATGCTCAGTTGTATATTGTTTCAGGTCTGTTAACAGCATTTGGATTGATTCTGTTGGCATCTGCGCTTATAACAAGAAAATCTAATGAGCCGAAAGGACTTGTTGGTATAATGAACGACCTTTTGCATATGCCCAAAACAATGGGGCAACTTGCAGTTGTGCAGTTCTTTTCATGGATGGCTTTTTATGCAATGTGGATTTATACAACTCCTGCAATTACTCAACATATATATGGAACTACAGATTCTGCTTCTGAGTTGTACAACTCGGGGGCCAACTGGGTGGGAGTGCTTTTTGCAGTGTATAACGGTGTTTCGGCAATTAGTGCCTTCCTGCTGCCTTTAATAGCTAAGCAAATAGGTCGCAAGGCAACTCATTCAATCGCTTTGGTAATGGGAGGATTAGCATTTATCTCATTGTATTTTATTAAAGATCCAAATATGTTGCTCATTCCTATGATTGGAGTTGGCTTTGCATGGGGAAGTATACTCTCAATGCCTTATGCAATTCTCACCGGTTCGCTACCGGCAGATAAAATGGGAACTTATATGGGTATATTTAATTTTTTTATTGTAATTCCTCAAATTCTTGCTGCAAGTATTCTAGGTTTTATAACTCGCGAACTTTTTAACGGACAAGTTATATTTACGATGGTGCTAGCTGGTTGTTCTCTAGTGCTAGGTGCAATAAGTGTTTTCATAGTGCATGATAAGGACGATGTGTATAGACTAAGGAAGAGTTAGAGTTATATATCTAAATAGCTTTTTAAAACAACATCCCAATCTGAAATTGCAGATTGGGATGTTGTTTTAAAATTAAAAATTAAATAATTAAGCAAGAAAAGGCTTCAGTTGTTCTACCCAATTAACAATACGCTCTTCGGTTAGCTCAGGTTCATAATCATCGTCGAGCGGCAGACCCACGAACTCACCATCTATCAGTGCGCGTGAATACTCAAAGTCATAACCTTCGGGTGAAACTTTGCCCACTACTTTTGCTCCTTGTTTTACAACAATTTCATAAAGTATACCAATTGCATCTACAAAAGAACTTGGGTATATCGATGCATCGCCCATTCCGAACAGAGCAACTGTTTTACCTGAAAGATCCATCTGCTCGAGTTTAGGATAAAAGTCGTTCCAGTCGTCCTGTAAATCCTGTACTCCCCAGGTAGATGCTCCTAGTATTAATATATCATGTGTCTGAAAAGGCGTTTCGTCCCCGTCATAAATATCAACAAGCGTTGGTGAGTAATCGGCTAATAGTTCAGCTATTTTCTCAGCTGCATCTTTAGTGTGTTCGGTACTTGATCCGTAAATGATTGCTATTGACTTCATATGATTTCAGTTTTATTATTTTAATTTATTATGTAAATCTATTTATACGCTAAAAGATAGTTTTAGCAATAAAAATAGATGTTTTTAACTGTGATTTATATTTTTAGCTGTTCACAAAGATAGCATAAGTTTCAAAAATCTCAATAAAAACAGCATATATTACACTTTGTAATAGTAAGTCCGATATTAATTTGTTTAGGGATAGACTGGCTATTCATTAGCTGTGTTTACTCTCTATTTGGTCCCTACCAACTCCTTATTAACTCCGTATATATACAGTGTTGATTAGGAGTTGGTAAGGAGTTGGTAAGGAGTTAGTATAAACAAAAATCAGGACGATACAATACAATACATACAACAAGATAAAGAAAAACG
>CAZSBA010000038.1:0-9804 GCA_964605035.1 uncultured Proteiniphilum sp.
ATATAAGACTGTCAAACTACCTACCAACTCCTAACCAACTCCTAACATGCCTTATATTTATTAGGAGTTGGTTAGGACTTTGTTAGTATTTTGCATGAGTTCTTTTAGAAATATATACTACCTGAAAATTGCTTTTTAAGAAAATATTTGTTAACTTGCTTTTATAGTATTAATAATAAATAATGTAAAAATGGCCACATTAAAAAATGGATTATCAGGAGGATTTTCGGGTAAGGTGGGTAATATTATTGGCTCATCGTGCAGGGGTGTAGAATATATTAAAAGTGTGCCAACTAAGATGACTAACCCAAGAACAAAAGGTCAGACCAAGCAGCGAAGCAACTTTGTAGTTACACAAAGTTTTCTGAGGACTTTTACTCCTATTATAAGAATTGGGTTTCAGGAGTATGCTGTTGATGGCAAGAGTGCTTTTAATGCTGCTATGTCGTATAATATGATTAATGGTGTAAAAGAAGGAGTGGATGGTAGCGAGCTGGATTATCAAAACATACTTATTTCAAGGGGACCGCTTTACTGTTCATCCACTATAAATGCAAAAGTTAAAGACTATAAACTGCTGCTTGAATGGGATTCTGTAAACAGTGAAAATGCAAATCCCCATGATCAGCTGATGGTGCTTGCCTATAATTCTGCAAAGGCGGAATCGGTATATGATATAAATGCAGGAAGAAGAAGAGATGCATCAACTTTTATAGAGTTGCCTCTCAACTGGAGTGGTGATATTATTGAAACGTACGTAGCTTTTAAGAATATGTTATCTACAATGGTGTCAAACAGTTTATATACAGGGAGCTTTACGGTTTAATTGAAGAACAAAAATTCCGCTTCCGGAAAGATCATTTAAAGATCTTTCTGAAAGCGGAATTTAAATAATATCTGTTTACCGGCTCTATCTGTCCGGTATATCAATCAACCTTAATCCATTAGGATGTGCATGATATCGCAAGCCGACTTAGTAACCTTTGAGCCTGGCCCAAAGATAGCGGCAACTCCTGTTTTGTAAAGGAAGTCGTAGTCTTGTGCAGGAATAACACCTCCTACAATTACTGCAATATCTGGTCTGCCTAAACGATTTAGCTCTTCAATTACCTGAGGAACCAGTGTTTTGTGACCTGCTGCAAGTGAAGATACGCCTAATACGTGAACGTCGTTCTCTACTGCCTGACGAGCTGCCTCGGCGGGTGTTTGAAACAATGATCCCATATCTACGTCGAAACCGCAATCGGCATAACCGGTAGCTACAACCTTTGCGCCACGGTCGTGACCGTCTTGCCCCATCTTTGCAACCATAATACGTGGTCTGCGACCTTCTTCTTTTGCAAATTTATCTGTGAGAGCACGCGCTTCTTGAAGCGTTGGGTCTCCTTTTGATTCTGATGAATACACTCCTGATATAGTTCTGATTACTGCATTATAACGACCAACTACTTTCTCGCAAGCATCCGAAATCTCTCCTAAAGATGCACGCAAGCGAGCAGCCTCAACTGTAAGTTCTAGTAAGTTACCTTCTTTAGTTTCAACGCATTTTGTAATTGCATCGAGGGCTTTCTGTACAGCATCATTATCGCGCTCTGCCTTTAATTTGGCCAGACGCTCAACTTGCTGTTTTCTAACCTCTGTATTATCGATATCGAGGATGTCAATTGGATCTTCGTGCTCTAAACGATACTTATTAACACCAATAATAGTTTGCACGCCCGAGTCGATACGAGCTTGTGTGCGCGCTGCAGCCTCCTCGATACGCATCTTAGGAATTCCTGTTTCGATAGCCTTAGCCATTCCACCAAGTTTTTCTACTTCCTGAATATGAGCCCATGCTTTATCGGCCAATTCCTGAGTTAGACTCTCAACATAATATGAACCTGCCCATGGATCTACATGCTTGGTTATATGAGTTTCCTCTTGCAGATAAATCTGTGTATTTCTAGCAATACGTGCAGAGAAATCGGTAGGCAGTGCTATGGCCTCGTCGAGTGCATTTGTATGCAGCGATTGAGTGTGACCCAATGCAGCAGCCATTGCTTCTATTGCTGTGCGTCCGATATTGTTGAATGGGTCTTGCTCTGTTAGCGACCAGCCCGAAGTTTGTGAGTGAGTACGCAATGCCATAGATTTTGGGTTCTCTGCTCCAAAGCTCTTAAGAATTTTAGCCCATAGCAAACGTGCTGCTCTCATCTTGGCAATTTCCATGAAATGGTTCATACCAATACCCCAGAAGAAAGAGAGACGAGGTGCAAATTTATCAACAGGGATACCTGCTTCGATACCTGCACGTAGATACTCAATACCATCGGCAAGAGTATATGCAAGCTCTATGTCGGCTGTTGCACCAGCTTCCTGCATATGGTATCCTGATATAGATATTGAGTTGAACTTAGGCATCTTTTGAGATGAAAATTCAAATATATCTGCAATTATCTGCATTGAGAATTTAGGTGGATATATGTATGTGTTCCTCACCATAAATTCTTTCAAAATATCGTTTTGAATAGTACCTGCCATCTCGTCGAGGCTAGCTCCTTGTTCTTCTGCGGCTACAATATAAAACGCAAGAATGGGAAGTACGGCACCGTTCATTGTCATTGAAACAGACATTTTATTTAACGGTATACCGTCAAATAAGATTTTCATATCTTCAACTGAAGAGATAGAAACGCCTGCTTTACCTACATCACCCACTACCCTCTCGTTGTCGGCATCGTAACCACGGTGAGTGGGCAGGTCGAATGCAACTGAAAGGCCCTTCTGACCTGCAGCCAGATTACGGCGATAGAATGCATTAGACTCTTCGGCAGTAGAGAATCCGGCGTACTGGCGAATTGTCCATGGTCGCATAACATACATAGTAGAGTATGGACCACGCAGAAATGGAGGAAGTCCGGCCGCATAATTTAGATGCTCCATTCCCTCCAGGTCTTGTTTTGTATAAACTGGCTTCACCGGTATAAGTTCGGATGTAAGCCACTCAGAGTTACTGTCGTTTTTCTGGTTCCACTCATCAACATTTGCTGGAGTAAAACCATCTGATTGAATATTTATTTCCTTGAAATTAGGTTTCATATTATTTATAGTAATATTTTTTGTTTTTAAATATAGGGTGCAATAAAGTTTGCAATTGCAAGTAACAAACTAAACATTAGCGCTAACATTGCTGTGCGTGCATCTAAAAAAGCAATTGGACTAAGGTCTTTTTCAGTAGCAATTTTCATCTTTTTGATGTTTCTGTTTGCCAGCGGAAAGCTTATAAGTACCAAAAATGTTATTGCATGCAACAGGTTGATAGTAACCAAAACTGCAATTAACAGGTATGCTGTTAATACAAGCGTTTGATATACTATTTGTGAGCCATCGTGACCAAGCTTCATTGCCTGAGTAAGGATTTCTGCGCTTTTGTCTTGATTAACATCACGTGTGTTGTTGGCATGCAATATACCTACTACAAGCAAACCTGTTGGAGCAGCTATTAATAGCGTAGTCCATATAATTTGTCCTGTAATTACAAACGCAATACCCATAGGTACGGCCATTGCATAACATATATAAATAAGAAGTTCGCCCAGCGCTTTATACTTAAACTTATGATAGTAAACAACACTTATTATTCCAATTATACCAAATATTAATATTGGCCAACTGGTATTAATGAAGAGATAGGCACCAATTAGAATGCCAATTACAAGCATCACTATTGCGTAATAGAGTATTGTTTTTGCTTTAAAAATGCCTTGGACTATGAGACGAGGGGGACCGGTTTTTTCCTTTACATCAACCCCATTTACAAAGTCGTGATACTCACTCATGAGATTACCCGACAAATGAAAAATGAGCATTCCGACAAGGCCAATTGCCCCATATAACCAGTTTACCTCACCTGGATATCCACCTGTTTTAAACAGAAAGAATATATAGGAATAGGCAACAATGGCGGGCGACAGAGATGCGCTCCATGCCCATGGGTGTGCTACAATTATCCAGTTTTTTAGTTTTCCTCCTCCATCCATAATTTAAGTAGTTGTTGGGCTTACTTTTTATAAAGATTTCAGTATTTAACTTTATGTAATTACTTCAGCAATTTCTCGTTAAACGACTTAAGTGTCTCAAGAACATTGCTGCGAACATGAATAAAATATTCAATTCCTTGAGTTTTAAGATCATCCATGCATGCGGGGGCACCTGCAACTACAAGAATCTCGTTTCCATCTTTAAGCAGATTGTATGCTTCTGGTGCAAACGTTGGGTATTCATCGTCGCTTGAACAAAGAACAACTATATCGGCTCCTTTTTCGCGAGCAGCTTTTACACCATCTTCTACCGATTTAAACCCTAGGTTATCAATTAATTCATAACCGGCAGTACCAAAGAAGTTGCTTGAGAATTGAGATCTGGCCAGACGCATAGAAAGATTTCCAATTGTTAGCATAAACGCTTTAGGTCTTTTGCCACTTCTTTCTGTATTGAGGCGCAAATCATTAAACTCACTTGCCAATCTGTTTTTATTTAGGCTCTTGAGAGGTGATGATGAGGTGTCACTGCTGCATCCACAGCCTTGGGCTTTTTCATCTACTATCTTACCAGCCATACTCTCGTTGGAGTTTGGATACTGATTAGTTCCAAGCATAATTTCTCTGCGGTTGGCAAGTGCTTTTAAGCGATCATCGGCTGAGGCATTAATAGCATCTTGCACGGTGCCTGCTTTTAAAGCATTATAGAAACCTGCCTCTTCTACTTCAAGGAAAAGTTTCCAGGCTTGCCCGGCTAAAGAAGATGTGAGAGTCTCGATATAATATGAACCAGCTGAGGGGTCGGTAACTTTATCTAAGTGAGCCTCTTCTTTAAGAAGTAGTTGCTGATTAACTGCAATTCTTTCGGCAAAATTGGTTGGTGTTTCGAATGCTTCATCGAAAGGACGAACAGTAATTGAATCTACCGAACCTAATGCTGCTGACATTGCCTCTGTTTGAGTACGAAGCATATTAACATATGGATCGTAAAGCGATTGGTTGAATTGCGATGTGGTTGCATGAATATTCATTTTTGCTGCACATCTGCAGGTTCCATCTTCAGCTTTATTATCACAATCGTGAGGACATGGGGCTTTGTATGCACCTACTATCTCGGCCCACAACCAGCGTGCAGCGCGGAATTTAGCTATCTCCATAAAGTAGTTTGATCCAACACCAAACTCAAACTTTATCTTCTTAGCGGCTAACGAGGGAGCTACACCATTTTCTATTAATGCTGATAACACCTGATTTCCGTAAGAAAGAGCATATCCAAGCTCCTGGTAGCTATAAGCACCTGCATCGTTTATCATGTTTCCTGATACAGATATTGCTTTGTAGCGAGGCAGTGCTGCAGTAATATTTACTATCTCTACAGATTTCTCAATCCACTTTGGTTCATCAATTCCTTTTTTAAGAATCTTTCTGAAAGGATCAAATTCTATTGATCCGAAACACTCCATAGGGTTGAGATTTAAAGCACTTACGTATTCAACAACCAGCTTTGCAAGGTCGATAGTACGCGAAATGCATGTTCTGAAGTTAAGCTCCACCTTATCGGGTGCAATACCATTCAAGAGAACTGCCAAATTATCGGCAGACAATTGATTCTTAGGCAGATGAAAGCCAAAAGATGTTACTCCTTTTGTTAATAATGCGAGCGCCTTTTTGTTTGCTGCACTAAAGTCTTCAACTTTAATTTCGTGCCTTACATACCACAAGTTGTCTTTTCTTGTGCTACGAACATAGGGGAACTCACCGGGTAGATTGTCGGCAGAGGCGAAACCCTCTATATCCTCTGCTCTGTAAAATGGATTTACATTAAACCCTTCTTTAGTTTTCCATACCAGCCTTTTTTGGAAATCAGCACCTTTTAGGTCCTTTGTTACAACTTCCATCCACTCATTTGTGGACACAGGAGGAAAATCCGTGAAAAGTTTCTCTCTCTGATTACTCATATTTTATTATTTATTATTTTAGGAGAGGCAAAAATACATTATTTTGCTCTCATTTAAAAGTATTTAAGTCTATATATAATTAATATTTGCAGCAATTAAATTGGCTATGCATCATTTAAATCGACCAGCAATTTGCTAATTCTTTCTACAACCGCTGCTGCAAATAACTTTCCTTTCTGTGCAGTTGATTTTTTAGGATTGCCAACTCCTGTATCTTCCGACACTTCATCCCAGTTACGAGGCATCCAGCCAATCTTTTTGTTTAAAGCATCAACCTTTACAGGCTTTACAGAACCATCGCCTGCGCTCTCCATATCAACCAGTTCGGGGTGATAATGAAGCATTACAGAAGTCTCTAATTCACCTGCATGATCATCGGGCTTCTCCTCGAAATATCCTTCAGAAGAGACAACTGTCCACCAATCGACCACTACAATCTGAAAATTGGGATGCGTAACTTGCAGGTCTCTTATATAAGGCTTGAAAGTGTTGCCGCCATGGCCGTTTACTATTACTAGCTTTGTGATTCCCTGAATATTTAACGATGTTACAATATCGGTAAGGATAGCTTTTTGTGTTTCTGTTGTTGTGTGAATGCAAAAAGGTTTATTCCATTGCCCCATATTCTGAGATCCAAAATGTACGGGAGGCATTACCATGCTAACAACTCCTTTATCGTATGCAAGCTGGGCTGCATCACTAGCTACCTCATAAGTTAGAATACAGTCGGTAAGATATGGAAGATGATAATTATGAGGCTCTACAGCCCCCCATGGTAGAATTGCTATACTGTAATTTTGTTTTGACACCTCGCCCCAGTTGGTAAGGGGGATATGAAGGAATGTTTTCTTTGCCATATAGTTGGTTGTTAATAAATTACATGTCTATAAGACCATTTCTTAAACAGTAGAAAGTTAGTCCCGATACTGTTTTTACACCTGTCTTGCTAATTATATTTTTTCGATGCGTAAGGACTGTATTGAGACTGATATTGAGCATGTCGGCAATCTCTTTGTTTATGCACCCCTTTACAATTAGTTTAAGAACTTCTGTTTCTCTTTTAGTTAAATGGATATTGTCATCGTCTGGTTTATGATGATGTTCATTTTCAATGGAGTGCTGTAGCTCCCTTATATCTGATGAATTAAGTAGGTTTAATTTGGGACTGAGCACTCTGTCGCGCAACCTGTTGTGTGCTGCCAGATCTTTCTGAAATGAGTGAAGAGAAAAAATTACCGCATAACAGAGGTTCTGGTTGAAGTCTGAAGAGATATGTTTTATAAGTATGCTTTTTAAATCATGCAGCAGATCGTCGGGGAAGTCATCTTGGTGATTTATAACTGTTTTTAGTTGCTCTGACATTCGCTCTTTAAATTTTATATAGAAAAGTCTGAGCATACTCAACTCCTTGTTTTCAGAGCCATTAATAGATTTACCATGGTAGCTGCTTTCTGAGCTATGCTCAGAGCCACTTATAGCAATAAAGGCATTTAAATGCTTTTCTATATTTGGCATCAGCTCGTAGAGATAGTTTTCTACTGTATTTTGAAAATAGTCTACTATCTCTTCTGTATGTATATCTTCGATATCTTCGGGATAGTAATCCTCATTTAAATAGAGATTGAGAACAGCTAGCACGAGAGCAGGATTTAGGTTGTGTGCATGGCAAAGAGATTCAATTGAAGTCTCTCCGACACCTAATTTTATACCAAAACGATTCAGTACCGGTATCAACTCGTTGTACTCACTGAGCACATCTGCCATTACACTGTTTCTGTTCAATAAGTACACTTAAATGTTAGTTTAATTAGTTAGCAGAAAACTCTCTGTTTAGTTTGCGCTCTCTGATCATGTGTCTGACTGTTGCAACGGGATGAATAAAAATCATGCGGGGTCCTGCAAATCGCATTACCAATTTTATCCTCTCTCTCATATCTTTTTTATAGCAATGGATAGTACATGTTCCGCATGTTGGCTTCCCTTCTCCAAACGGACATCGCTCTAATCTTTGCATTGCATAGGTTTTAAGAATTTCGCATTCGTGGCACAACTCTTTACCCGACTTATGTTTAGAGCGACAATATATTGTAATCATCTTGCTGACGACCTCTTTTTCTTTTTCGTTCATTTCTCCTCCTGAGTTTTTAATTCAGCTATATCGAAATTGACCCCAAAATTAGCTATTTTCTTGTTTCTATCCAAAGTAATTGTAAATCTACCCTTCAGAAAATCAGTAATTCATCGGTAATTCGTTTGCAGTTCGTCCTGAAGTAATCTTATTTTTTATTTCTTTTCTATTCCTTTATTATTTTTTCAATTATTCTTTTATTAAAATATAATCGCCTTGCAAATTCTCTTCGATAGTATAACCCTCGTTTAGTTCGATGATCCAACCATCACCTCTTATTATATCATCTGTAATTTCTGTAGGCAAAGAAACTATCATCCAGCGCCAGTCGGATCGCAACAATGCGCCCCCTTCGGTTACGGTTAACACACCCCAGTTGTCGCTCAAAACTATTGTAGGATAAACTGTTCCTTCGTCTTCGTCGAGAGGAATGAGACTATTAGGATCGAAAGACATGTTCATATCCTCTAACCTGATTTCGAGGTGTGGCTGCTCTAAAAACTTTTCTCGATATTCATCTAGTGTGTAGCTATGCTGTGAGAAACGATGAGACTCCTCATCTGCTATCCTTTTTATATTATACTCCTCTGCAACCTGACGAACATATCTTTGCAGAAGTATACGGGTATCGTGACCAAAAGCATCGGAGAAAAAATCGGTCAGATCGGTTTCGTTGTCCACTTTCTTATTCCAGTAATAATCTTTCTGTTGAAGAAAAAAACCGTATACAGGTGTAGTTTCATATGCGAATGAGCGTACAAAACTTGGTGTCTCTTCGAACCTCTCGATTCTTTTAATAAGATACTCACGCCACTGCCATTTATCGCGACCGCTCATTAACTGACCGGTGTAGGTGGCAATACCCTCCAACATTTCGAGGCTATTTTCGCTCACCTGTGACCCTCGAAAAAGTATATGACGATAATTTCTGAAGATAAGTGCATTTCGTAGATGCTCCTCAGACCTGCTGAGCCTGGTGGCTTTAAGAGCTGCTTCGAGTGCAGCCATCTCGAGGCGAAGGTAAAATCGGCCATCTCTTTGATCGAGGTGATTGTTCTCTTCTCTTCTTATGTTGAAGCCCAGCGAAGGTTGTGCTCTGTGAAACAGTTCGTGTGTAGTTAGATCAATCCTGTCGAATCTGTTTAAGGGCAGAGGAAGAGTAAGCATTGCCCAATGTGTGCCGTTCCATGTGATATCGGTATTGGATACCGGAACGAAGTTAGGCAGCATTCCTGTGAATATGCCATCTTGAGCTGTTAGTTGGCCTTCTTCATCTTGTTCGTTTGCGAAAACTTCGCGAGTATGCGGATCGACCAGCAATATTGGTGCATACAAATCTTTATCCCATAAAAGTATATGCCTTTTGGTTTGTTCTTTAACCTGCTCAAAAAAATTAAAAATCTCCTTTATAGAGTAGTTAGATTCTTGAGCTGAAATAACACCTGAAAGCAGGTTTAATAAGCATATGACTATGAGATGTTTCATATACACTACATAGTTAAATTATTAAATAGTTTTACGTTCGCTTTAGATAAACATCACCTTCTCTTTAGATATACATTAACTCCACTTTAGATAAACATCACCTTCACTTTATATAAACATCACCTTCTCTTTAGATAAACATGAACTTCACTTTAGATAAACATTACGTTCGCTTCATTACCCTCTCGGATAGTATAGTAATCCATTTTCG
>CAZSBA010000038.1:9904-21350 GCA_964605035.1 uncultured Proteiniphilum sp.
CGAATTGCAAAGGGAGCCAGCTTGTTGACTGACCCATGAATAACAGTAGTTTTGCCTTTCATCATTGATTTATAGCCTAGTTGAGCTACTTCTTTGGCATTGGCAATTTTTACGTTTTTTACAAGGTCTGATGCATTCATTTTAGACTCATCGCCAAAATTTGTTTTTGTGGGGCCAGGGCAGAGCGTTGTGATGCTTATATTATCGTTCTTCAGCTCGCGCCCTACCGCTTCTGACAGGCTTAATACAAATGATTTGGTTGCAAAATAAACTGCCATCATTGGTCCAGGCTGAAAAGCTGCGGTGGAGGCAATGTTAAGAATGCGCCCAGACTTTCGACCTTTCCAGTCGGTTATGAAAAGGTGTGATAAATGTGTAAGAGTAGTAACATTAAGTGCAATCATTTTGTCATACCTTTCCCAAGCAGTATCGGCAAAAGCACCATAATCTCCGAAACCGGCATTGTTAACCAAATAATCAATTTCGGTATTATTATCTTTTATTTCGCTGAACAGCTCTTCAACAGAGTTTCTGGAACATAGATCTTTAACAATTACCAAAACAGATATTGAATACTTTGATTCTAGTTCTTCTTTAAATTGATTTAGAATTTCGCCGCTTCTTGCCACTAACACCAGATTGATATTGTCTTTGGCAAATATTAGTGCTAGCTCTTTACCAATTCCTTTAGATGCTCCTGTTATTAATGCTGTTTTATTCATAGCCCCTATTATATAATCTGTTGATTTATTTAAAGAACTATTTCGTTAAGCTAAATGCAAAGAATCAAGTTTACTTGTATTATGCCATAACGAGAAATAGTATAACTTCAGAGAACAAATTTAAAATAATTTTAATCTGTTCTGCAAAATAGAGGGGTATTTATAAATAATTGATTATGTTTAAATGAATTTGGATAATTGAGTACTGAACTTCAAAACAGCAGATTGCAAATATTTTATGTTCGTTTTCTCGATTTATCGATACGCAAAAAGATGAAAAGCAGTATAGTGAAACCCCAAAGTGAAGAACCTCCGTAGCTAAAGAAAGGCAACGGTATTCCTATAACCGGCATTATCCCTATAACCATGCCCACATTTACCAGAAGATGGAAGAAAAATACACTAACCACTCCATATCCATATACCCTGCCAAATGTAGATGTTTGCCGCTCGGCTAGCTTTAACAGCCTGAGGATAAAGATTGTAAATAATATTAAAACAATTGTGGAGCCAACAAAACCATGCTCTTCGCCTATAGTACAGAAAATGAAATCTGTATCCTGCTCGGGTACATACTTGAGCTTGGTTTGGGTTCCATTAAGGTACCCTTTTCCGGTTAATCCGCCTGAACCAATTGCAATTTTGGACTGCCCAACGTGGTATCCTGCACCTCTCAAATCTTGTTCCATGCCAAGGGTCACCTTTATTCTCATTTGCTGGTGAGGCTGCAGCACTTCGTTGAACACATATTCTGTTGACTCGAGAAAGACAAAAGAGCCAATTAGAAATAATAATATATATAGATAGGTTTTTACTCTGTATCTGAGGAAAAGAAAAATTAAATACAATGCTGTGGAGATGAGAGCAATAATTGCCACCAACCCCCAATCGACCTCTATCTTGAAAAGAGAAACTATATAAGCAGCCAGTCCGATTGAAGCTGAAATGAGGATTATGTAAAAACTACTTCTTATGCGTTTCAGGTAATTCCACACTAATCCGGAAGAAAAAATTATTATTAGCACTGTTGAGATAATCTCTCCAAATGAAAACGAACCTATTTGAGTTTCTGAGAACTTTATGCCAAGTATAAAGTATGTAATGGCTGCTATTCCCATAAATAATACTCCTCCGGGCAGTCCTTCTCTGTAAAGCACTAGAATAAAACTCATATAAACTAATGCTGTTCCTGTTTCGCTTTGAGATATAACTAGTATAACCGGTAGAAGAATAATGGCCATAACCATTATCAAATTATTCTTTTCCATCAGCTTAAAATCGTATGAATGTATGACTTTAGCTAATAAAAGAGCAATAATAAACTTCATAAACTCAGCAGGTTGCAATCGTACAGGTCCTATTATCAACCACGATCTGGATCCATTAATCTCTTTGGCAAAAATAAGAGTTATTATAAGTAGTGCAATTCCTACCAAATAAAACAGGAAGGCGTATGTCTCGTAAAATCTTACCTCAATTTTCATTAATGCAAATGCAAGTAGAAGAGAGGTACCAATCCATATTAGCTGAGAACCGGCTCTCGTGGAAAGGTCGAACATCTCAGTTGCATTCTCTAGATCGTAGCTTGCTGCATATATATTAAACCATCCAACTAATACAAACAGAAGATAAAGGAGAAATGTTGGTCTGTCGATACTCCCCTTTTCCATAATATCTTTATTTGTATTACTTACCATATATTTTATACTATATTTCGTGTTTAGTAAACCTCTGTGGGTATATTTCGGGTATATACATAAGGAAGTATTTCGCGAGACATAATTGTCTGTTCTAGCCATTTATCACTTTCGGGAATCTCGCCTCTGAAGTACTTCTGCAGCATGAGGCGGGCGATTGGTACAGCATTGGTTGCTCCAAAACGACCGTTTTCTACTATCACTGCGATAGCAACCTCGGGATTGTCTTTTGGTGCAAAGCCCATAAACAAAGAGTGGTCATCGCCATGAGGGTTTTCTGACGTACCTGTTTTGCCACAAACCTCAACAAGTGGTTCTAAATTTATACCCCTGCATGTACCTACTGTAACTGCATCTGCCATACCTTTAACTGTTAGTTCATAGTGTGCTCGATCTATCCCTGTTTCGTGTTTAGTTGTGAAGGCCGACTCGAGATTACCGTTTTTAACTTCGCTTACAACGTGTGGTGTGTAGAAGTGGCCTCTGTTAGCTATTGTTGCTCCCAGATTGGCTATCTGCAAAGGTGTTGTTAATATCTCGCCCTGACCTATTGAAATAGAAATTATGTTGTGCACATGCCATCTTTCGGTATTAAAGACGGTTGAATAAAATTTGCTATTGGGTATGAACCCTCTTTTTTCGGAAGGAAGATCGATACCTAATCGATAACCAAATCCCATATTAACCATATGATCTCGCCACACATCAAACGATTCTCTGGTATTTGCATATTTTGTACGGTTATTGAGCATATAGTTTAATCCATAACTAAAAAATGAGTTACAGGATGTTGCCAGCGCATATTGAATTGCAAGTGGTGAGTGATGACCATGACATCGGGGTCTGCCTCCAAGTGGTGGATATCCGCCATAACATGAAAACAATGTTTCGGGAGTGATAATCTCCTCCTCAAGAAAAACTAGTCCCTGTGCAGCTTTAAAAGTTGATCCGGGAGGGTATGTGCCGGCGATAGAACGGTTTATTAAAGGTTTGTATGGATCATTTTCGAGTGCCTGATAATTTCTGCCAAAGTCCTTTCCTGTTAGCAAAGCAGGATCATATGAAGGTGCAGAAATCATAGCTAATATTTCACCGGTTGATGGCTCAATCATCACTATGCTACCCACCTTGTTCTGCATCAGCAATTCTCCGTATGCCTGCAATTCTATATCTATACCCAGAGTTAGATCCTTACCTGAGACCGGTGCTTTATCTTGATTTCCTTCATCGTAACGACCCTGAACTCTGCCATGTGCATCTCGAAGTAGTATCTCAACTCCTTTTTCGCCTCTTAAATCTAATTCATGCGACAACTCAATGCCTGACTTTCCGACATAATCGCCTCTTAAATAGTAGGGATCTGCAGCCATTTTATTTTTATCTACTTCTGCAACGTAGCCCAAAATTAGCCCCATGTTTGGAAAATTATACTGTCGCTCGGTTCTACTTTGTATATATATTCCTGGAAACTTATAAAGCTTCTCCTGTAAAAGCCCATACTCCTCAGCATCAAGCTGAGACATAAAAAGTTGAGGGGTATACGATGAGTAGCCCGGATTTCTTCTGAGATCTCTCATTTCGGCATCAAGTACGTGAAACCTATCGATATCAATATCCAGTGTTCTGCAAAAGTCTAAAGTATCAAACCTTGTCATCTCTCTAACCACCATCATAACATCGTAAGTGGGCCTGTTATAAACAAGCAGTTCTCCGTTTCTATCGTAAATTGCACCTCTGGCAGGATAAAGTGTTCTTCTTAGGAAAGCATTACTGTCGGCATAGTCTCTGTACTGCGGACTTAATATCTGCAGATTAAACAATTGTATGGTGTATATCACACCAATTATTACCACTAATGCAGCAATAATGTATTGTCTGTTTGCCAAATTCTTAGGATTGCTCACCTGATTTCTTCCTATAAATTAATACATCTAACGAAATTATAATAAGTATCGAGATTAAAGATGATGATACTATTCTTATTAAAGTATCAACCGCGTTAAACAGAGTAAACGACTCAATAAAAAACAGGAGTGTTAAATGCAGTAATACTGCAAAAACTGTAAGTTTTATAAATTGAGAAGTTCCGGTATTTATACCTGGTATGAACTCATCAAAAATCTCTCTTTCGTAGAAGAGATTGAGTATCGGCTTTCTGAATGTAGCAACAATAGTAGTGGCTGCAGCATTCATTCCGGGAGTATTTAGAAAAATATCAATTATTAATCCCATTAAAAACCCTGAGATGATTACATAATAGGGATTTCTGCCAAAAGGTAGCTTAAGAAGAAAATAGATATATAATACCGGAGTTGCAAAGCCAAACACATTTATCCGGTTAAGCAGTATTGCTTGCAGCAATATAAGAAATATAAATAGAAAGAACTCCTGTATATATCTTAACTTCATACTATTAAAATCATTATTTTATAAGAACCTATCTTTCAGCAGCATCTTCAAGCTCTTTCTGCTCATCGTAATACAAGTCGCTAATAACTAACACATTCTGAAGTGAATAGAAGTCGGTTGCAAGCTCCACTGTAAAGGTATTGAAATTATCATCTTTAGAGTCTCCAATACTACTAACGAATCCGATAATAAGTTGTTTTGGAAAAATACGAGAAAAGCTTGTTACTACGGTATCACCTTGGTTGTAAATCTCATGTTTAGGCAATTCGCTCAACTGAGCCTCGTTTATATTATCTCCGTTCCACGATAGGGATCCATAATTTTCTGAATTATTAAGTTTAGCACTTAATCTGAACATTGGGTTTATGATTGGAATAACTAGAGAGAAGTTTTCGGTGACATTTGAAACAACACCCACTACACCTCTTTGCGATATTACACCCATATCGGGTTTCACTCCATCTTTTAACCCTTTGTTTATAGTGATAAAATTATTTGCTCCTGAGTAACTAAGATTTACAACTTCTGCAGGAATAAAAGTAAACTGAGGTTGAGGAACTGAATCGGTAACAAAGGCTTGTAGATTCGTTGAATCGACATCAGAGATTTTGCTTATATGAGATTTAAGCTGATAAAGCTCACTCTCTAATTTTGCATTTTGCTCTAATAAAAGTTGATTGCTCTTTCTTAAATGTACAAAAGAAATAGCATTATTTGACACATTGTATATCCAACCCATTACATTATTGGCAGAAGTTAGATAAACACTTCTTTGATATGAATTATGAGCAAATACGAGATAGAAACTGAATGCTATGAGTATAACTGCAAGCATCCAGTGACTATTTCTTATAATGAAGTTGAATAAATTGCGCATTAACGCATTAAAAAGCTGAATTTATTAATATTTCTCAAAGCTATACCTGTACCTTTTGCAACAATATGCAAAGGATCGTCGACCACACGAAATGGGATACCAATTTTATCTGTTAATCTCTTATCGAGGCCTCTTAACAGTGCCCCTCCACCTGTGAGATAAATGCCATTACGTACTATATCGGCATACAGTTCGGGAGGTGTCTGCTCTAGTGCACTGAGTACTGCAGAATCAACTTTAGATACTGATTTCTCGATACAGTGTGCTACTTCCTGATATGAAACAGGAACGTCCATAGGCAGTGATGTCATACGGTTGGGACCGTGAACAACATAATCTTCGGGTGGATTATCGAGCTCGGTAAGAACAGAACCTACATTTATCTTAATTTGCTCGGCCGTGCGATCACCAACTTTGATATTGTGCTGGCGACCCATATAATCTTGTATATCTTCAGTGAAATCATCACCTGCTATTTTTATCGACTTGTTTGAAACTATTCCTCCAAGCGATATAACAGCAATCTCTGTGGTTCCACCACCTATATCAACAATCATGTTGCCTTCGGGTGCTTCAACATCAAGTCCGATACCCAATGCAGCAGCCATAGGTTCGAATATCATAAAGACATCACGCCCACCTGCATGTTCGGCAGAGTCGCGCACAGCTCTGATTTCTACCTCTGTGCTACCAGAAGGAATACAAATTACTACACGTAGTGATGGGGAAAATAAGCCCCTTTTATGTTTAGTTGCCATTTTAATCATTTCGCGAATCATCTGTTCCGCAGCATTAAAATCGGCAATCACACCATCTCTCAGAGGTCTGACAGTTCGGATATTTTCGTGAGTTTTACCATGCATCTGTCTCGCTTTTTCACCGAGTGCAATCATTTTTTCGGTTTTGCGATCTAGTGCAACAATTGAGGGTTCGTCAAGTAATATTTTACCCGCGCTGTTCACTATTATGGAGTTGGCTGTACCTAGGTCCATTGCCAGCTCTTGAGTAAATGAGAATAAGCCCATAGTTAAGTCAGTTATTAGTGTTTAAAATGTCGTTTTCCGGTTGTTACCATAGACATCTCGTTTTTATTGCAATAATCTATTGATTCGGCATCTCTTATTGAGCCACCAGGTTGTATAACAGAAGTAATGCCAGCATTATGTGCTATTTCTACGCAATCGGGGAAAGGAAAAAATGCGTCGCTAGCCATTACTGCCCCATTAAGATCGAAATTAAAAGCACCAGCCTTTTCAATGGCCTGCTTTAGTGCATCTACTCTTGATGTTTGACCGGTTCCACTGGCAATTAATTGTTTATTTTTAGCCAAAACAATTGCATTTGATTTAGTATGTTTCACTAATTTATTTGCAAATAGCAGATCGTCAATTTGCTCATCATCAGGAGCAGATTCTGTAACAACTTTTATATCTCTTCTGTTTTGCACGCTATCATTAACATCCTGTACCAGAGTACCGTTTAATACAGAGCGATATTGTATTTTTTGTGTAGCTTTTTTTACCGATTTGAGTATCAAAATTACACGATTTTTCTTTTGGTACAAAATTTCCAAGGCATCATCATCATAGCTTGGTGCTATAAGAACCTCAAAGAAAATTTCGTTAATAGAGGCTGCCGCTTCTTTATCGATATTCTTGTTAGTTATCACAACTCCTCCGAAAGCAGAAATTGGGTCGGCAGATAATGCTGCATCCCAGGCTTCTTTTACTGTTGAACGGCATGCCATACCGCAGGCATTGTTATGTTTAAGAATAGCTAATGCAGTCTCATCAAAATCTGATATCAGCGAAACAGCAGCATCAATATCCAAAAGGTTATTATAAGATATC
The DNA here is from genome assembly GCA_964605035.1 of uncultured Proteiniphilum sp. Lineage (GTDB taxonomy): Bacteria > Bacteroidota > Bacteroidia > Bacteroidales > Dysgonomonadaceae > Proteiniphilum. The sequence goes on from CAZSBA010000038.1 coordinate 17,460, forward strand.
TCCTTTCCGTGTATCTGCTCAAAGACTTCATTAAAATCGCCATAAAAAGAACCTTTTTGATGTGGATTTTCACCGTAGCGAAGTTGCTTTGAGTTGTTTAATGAAATTCGTAATGCTGAGCCTTTATCATCATCAAAATAATTGAAAATCGCAGAATCGTATCCAGAAGAAACTTTAAATGCCTCTGATGCAAAATATCGCCTTTCTTCTATTGAAGTTGCACCTTTTTTCTCTTTTAGTAGAGCTAAAAGTGGAGTGTACTGCTCTTTTGAAGCTACCACAAGCACATCTTTATAATTCTTTGCGGCACCTCTTATTAGCGATATACCACCTATGTCTATTTTTTCTATTATTTCTTCCTCAGAACCGCCGTCTGCAACAGTTTCCTCAAATGGGTAAAGATCTACGATTACCAAATCTATTGATGGGATATCGTATGATTTAACCTGTTTTTTATCCGATTCGTTTTCTCTCCTATAAAGAATTCCTCCAAATATTTTTGGGTGAAGTGTCTTTACTCTGCCTCCTAATATTGAAGGATATCCACTTACATCTTCTACTGTTTCACACTCATATCCTAGTGAGGTAATAAAATCTCTTGTACCACCTGTTGATATAAATTTTACCTGTAAATGATTTAATTCATTAAGAATTTCTTCCAATCCATCTTTATGATAAACCGAAATGAGTGCTGTTTGAATCTTTCGTGACATTATACAACTATATTAATCGTGTAATTTTGATTTATTAATCCTATTGTTTTGAAGTTTACAAAGGTATAAAATCTATCGATTATATAAAGGTAAATAATTCATTAGTTTTACGAAAATAAAAAAACAGCCGACAATCACTTGCTGGCTGAACCTTGGGCTAAGTAACTTGTTAATCTTAGCCAACTAATTATTGAGAGAATGAAAAATAGTTTTGCAAATATATAGGATATAATGTGAGTTGGCAGATGTTTAGGGTTAAGTTAAAGTGAAGATTTTGTTAAGGATATATTACAAAAGAGTTCTCGTCTTCTGTGTTACATAATAAAAAAACGAGGATGTTTATTATTTAACATCCTCGTAATTTCATATTTATTATTGAAGTATGGTGTTATTATCTAACCTCCCACCCCAATGCACTTGCGCCTAATACTGCAGCATCGCTTTCTTTAAGCTCAGAGAACATAAGCTTCACCTTATTTTGAAAGATTGGAAGTAGATTTTTTTCCATACTTTCACGAATTGGGTTCATTATTAAATCGCCGGCTTTTGAAAGACCACCGAAGAGAATAATAGCTTCGGGACTAGAGAATGCTACAAAATCGGCAAATGATTCACCAAGAATATTGCCTGTGAATGCAAATATCTCTTTTGCAATCTCATCACCTTCCATAGCTGCATCAAAAACATCTTTAGATGTGATTTCTTCTGCAGGCATATTTCTCAATAGTGATTTAGCTTCGGGTCTCTTTTCGAGAATCTCTCTAGCTGAACGCGCCATTCCTGTTGCAGAAGAATATGCTTCAAGACAACCATGTCTTCCACATCCGCACACTCTGCCGTTTTCACGTCTTACAATTGTATGACCTAGTTCGCCTGCAAAGCCGTCGTTTCCGTATACTAACTGACCATTTACTACTATTCCACTACCTACTCCTGTACCTAGTGTAATAACAATAAAATCTTTCATACCACGTGCTGCGCCATAAGTCAACTCTCCAATTGCTGCTGCATTTGCATCGTTTGTGAGTGCAACAGGAATACCGGTGCGGTCTTCAAGTAATTGCGCAAAAGGAATAACACCTTTCCATGGTAAATTAGGTGCAAACTCAATACTTCCGGTAAAATAGTTGCCATTTGGAGTACCGGCACCAATACCTTTAATCTGATCTTTTGTTGTAATCTTTCCTATAAGCTCATTAATAAGATCTGTAAGCTCATCAAGATAATTCTCAACTTCAGAGTGTTTTGCTGTTTTAATACTTCCGTTTACTAAAATTTGACCTCTCTTGTCAACTATACCAACTACAGTATTCGTACCGCCAACATCTACTCCTATTGCATAAGGTTTATCCATGATCTTGTTTTTATAAAAAATTTGATTATTACTATTTATATCTCCGCAAATATAGGAAATTTCTATTATGTTGAATACACTTAAACACAAATATTTTAAATTCTTTTAAATCGTGGTTCTACAATATAACTTTAATTGAATGACTTGTGAACAATATTAATATCAACTATTTCTTAGCAAATTAAAAAATATTTATTCTATATTTGCAGCCTATTAATTACACTTATCGACTGAAAACGATTATTTTATTACAATTTTCAATTATTGTGGGGTCGAATGCAATCAAATTGATTTCAATGTTTCCCATGAAAAACATACAAACAAACATTATTGCAATAACACAATTTAAATAAACAAAGAGTTAAATAAACATGGAAGAGATTAAGTTTTTTTATGGGGATAACATCCCTTTAGAGTTACACAAAGTTAGAGTTGTGCAAAAACTACATCTGGTGCCAATAGAAAGAAGACTTGCAGCATTAGAAGAAGGTGGCTACAATACCTTCAGATTATCTACAAACGATGTATTTCTTGATATGCTAACAGATAGTGGCACAAACGCAATGAGCGATAATCAACTGGCTGCAATGATGCAGGCAGATGATGCGTATGCAGGATCGCAAAGTTTTGCCCGTTTGCATAAAGCTGTTGAGGAAGTTTTAGGCAAAAAATACTTCTTACCTGTACATCAGGGTCGTGCTGCCGAAAACATTTTGGCAAATGCATATATAAAGAAGGGCAGCTTGATTCCGATGAACTATCATTTTACCACTACTATGGCTCATATTACGCAGTATGGAGGCAAAATTGCAGAGCTACTTTATGACGAGGGCTATGTAATTGAATCTTCACATCCCTTTAAAGGTAATATGAATATAGAGAAGCTTGAGGAGATTATTAAAATACACGGTCCAAAAAACATCCCCTTCATCAGAATGGAAGCCTCTACCAATTTAATTGGAGGACAGCCATTTTCGATTCAAAACTTGAGGGATGTAAGAGCTATTGCCGATAAATATAAAATTCGTCTGGTTTTAGATGCAAGTCTCTTGGGAGAAAACGCTTATCTTATACATTTAAGAGAGGAAGAATTTAAAGAAGCCTCACTGGGTGATATTATTAAAATAATGACAGATCTGTCAGATATAGTTTATTTCTCTGCACGTAAATTGAGTTCATCGCGTGGAGGTGGTATATGCACAAATGAATTGGATATATATCGTGAGATGGAAGCACTTGTACCTCTGTTTGAAGGGTTCTTAACCTATGGTGGCATATCGGTTAGAGAAATTGAATCTATGGCAGTTGGTTTATATGAGACACTTGATGAAACAATGATTCGCCAAAGTCCGGATTTTATTGCATATCTAGTAGATTCTTTAGCGAGGCATAATGTTCCGATGGTAACGCCTGCAGGAGTGCTTGGGGCTCACGTAAATGCAATGAAAGTATGTGAACACATTCCTCAACACGAATATCCCGCAGGTGCACTTGCTGCAGCTCTTTTTCTTATATCCGGAGTTAGGGGCATGGAAAGAGGTACCGTTTCAAATCAGAGAGATGAGTATGGTAATGAAACTCTTGCTGATATGGAGTTGGTTAGACTAGCCGTACCTCGTCGCGTATTTACACTTTCTCAAATTAAGTATGTTGCAGATCGAATGGCATGGTTGTATGAAAATCGTGAGCTAATTGGTGGTTTGCGTTTTGTTTATGAACCACCCGTACTTAGATTCTTTATGGGAGGATTAGAGCCTGTGAGCGACTGGCCACAGAAGCTTATTGCTAAATTTAAAGAAGATTTCGGCGAAAGTTTGTAAAGTA
>CAZSBA010000039.1:0-20667 GCA_964605035.1 uncultured Proteiniphilum sp.
TTTCGTCTTTGGTGATGCCTGCCTGTTTTAATGCATCGTGCACTACAGGAATTATATTTTGTTGATGCGCTCTTGAAGCTAGTTCTGGAACTACACCTCCATAACTTTCATGAACAGCTTGTCCTGATATAACATTAGACAGTGATACCCCGTTACGTATAACGGCAGCTGAAGTATCGTCGCATGAAGATTCTATACCTAAAATTGTAATCATTTACTTGTAGAAATTATAAGTTACAAAGATAATACAAAATAAAATATGATAGTGATGATAGCAGAACTGCTATTTATTTTTGGCAATCTCTTTTGCTTCTATAAGAATCTCACGCGAGACATGTGTTATATTATAAATTAATCCTGCCCTGCTATTTGTGATATCTTTCTGCATTTCTTCTAGAGTATCTTCCCAATATATTGCAGATTTAATAAGTGAGTCTAACTGAGATTTATCTGCTTTATTATTGAGTAAGTTCGAAACATACTGAAGTACTTTACTTATATCTTTACAAACTTCACGTTCTTTGTCTGTAAGCTCCTCTGCATGTTTATGAACACCAAATGCAGATATGTATGACAACAGTGCATGGTTTAAATTAGATAGACTGAAGGCACTTTCTTGATATTGCTTAGAGTCTTTTGGTTCAAGCCGCATTCCTTTCCATGCTGAGGTTAGTTCATTATCTGCATTATAAGCAGTACGACGGTTATGTAAGTAGTTTTCTTCCGAAACAGAACCTTCATAAATACTTTCGAAGTAACGTTTATTTTTTTCTACAGCAGTAACAAGTAGTTGAGGTAGTCTTTTGTATTGCCAATCTGGCCACACAAAACGCACAACCAGATAAGCAATTAATCCTCCCAAAAGTGTATCAATTATTCTAGGTAACATTACAGCTACTCCCTGATCGGAAAGTATATTAAATGAAGCAAGCACGTATGTTGTAATAAAAGCAGCAGCTATTACATAGTTTTTCTTTAACCAATAAAAGAACAGATAAATTGAGGTTAACTGAAGAACTATCTGTCCTGAAATGGTTGGCAGGATTTGTGCCAATAATACTCCCAATATCACCCCAATAAGTGTTCCAAAAACACGATGAAACAATCTAATACGGGTTGCACTATATGTTTGCTGAAATACAATCAATGAAGTTAGAAGTATCCACGCACCTTTATCTATATGCAACAATTGAATTGCTGTATATCCCAAAAACCAAGCTAAAGTAAGCCTAACTGCAGATTTAAAACGTGGATGATAAGGGTTAAGAAGGGTTTTAATGCTTGTGCGATGTGTTTTTCGACTATTAAAAACCGTAACATCAATTTTTGAACTAAGAATCTCTTCTTCTCTTAAATTTCCTTCAAGCCCCTTTAGGTTTCTCATTAGTAAAAACAGAGCTTGATTATGTGCCTCTACCTTCTCTTCTTCGAGCATATTCTCAACAGCGGTAAGAGTCCAGCGTAATGAAATTGGATGTTTATACTTCTTATCTGTAAGTAATGAGTCGGCATACTTATGCATTGCACTACCAATTTCTTTCATCAATTGACCAAAACCTTCTATGAGTTCGATATTGCCCACCTCTTTAGTTAACAAATCGTACTGTTCGTGACTAGATATTGCACGTTCTTGCATCTCCTGAAGTAAAAACCACTTTCGGTAATAGTTATTTACAACAGGTGTAGTATCGTCACTACTCTCTTCAGAAAAACTATAAAGATGATTTTTACAATTCTCAATCTGTTGTGCCAGCATTATATTTATTTGAGCTAACTGATTTCGAATAGACTTTTGAGAATGTGATTCGCTTGGAAATAAATTTGCCTTCAGGTCGATATAATCTGCAAGAAAATGAAAACCGCTCGCCAACTGTTCTTTTAACAGTCTATATGGCCTTTTACGAAGAAGCAGAATTGAAACAGCCGAGTATCCAAATGCACCTATGGTATAAAGTATAGGTTGATGATACCAAATCTCAGTTGAGTCGGCACCTAACATTGTGTAAACAAATATTAGCAGTGTACCAAATGTAACACCCTGCATTCTTTGGTTTAAACCTCCGAGCAATGAAAGTGAAAAGGAAGAAACAATAATTAGCAGAGCAAAATATACTGGATATGAAAATATTAGTTCAACCAGGCTACTTGTTATAAAGAAAAGAATCAAAGCAATAGAGGCTGACTTTGCTCTCCCTTTGGGGTGAACATCGGTTTCGCCAAGAGCCATTGCTACAACACCTAAAGCCATGGTGGCTCCAATAAAGGGGTCGCTAAAAAATAGTAATGAGGGTACAAGCAGAAAAGCAATAGAAATGGTCACTTTTAAAGCCCATAAGTGATTAGGACTTCTCCAAAACACTTCAATCCATTTATCAACAATTTTGCTTTTTATTTTATTTACCCTATCAATCATTTTCTTATAAAACTCTTTACTATTACCAATAATTCTTATTAATTATAAAAAATATTGACTCCAAAAATAATACTATAGAGTAACATCTACTCTAACTTTACCTAACAATGCTTCGGGATGATTGCGATATGTAAAACGATGTACATACTCAACACGAAGCAGTCCGAGAATATTGGTAATACCTATGGTTCCTTCTATATATGGTTTAGAACCATACTGATGTGAATTTTCAGGAAAATCATAAAGATCTATGAATTGTGAATGCACTTCATTTAAATTTACAAATCCTCGTTGATTGCTGTCAGATAATCTTCCGTAAGACGCTCTAAGAGAGAGCAACTCTCTAATCTGCAATTTATTGATAAATGGTATTTTTGCTAAAATAAGGTCATCACCAACGAAAGTAGTTCTAAGGGTAACCTGCTCATCGGCAACAAATTCTAAAGCACGATTAAGAAAAAAAGCATTATTCTCGATATGGTGCCTATGTCGCTGATTAGAAAACACAAGAAGAGGAAACGGTACAACGTTCCATACCTTCATTGCTTCGCCAACCACATCTAATCGCCCAGCATACCCTAGTAGAAAACGTTTTTGCGCTGAAGCTTCTGTACGGTGATAGGGTATTTCTGATCCCAGCATTTCGGCTAATCCTATTGAGTGAGATAGAAAGAAAACCGGACTAGTCACCTCTAAAGGAATTCTTTTGCGTTTCTTTTGTGTATATGCTTCTCTTGCAGAAAAACGCAATTGCAACCCTATTTCTGTTGTAAGTAAAGAATTATCTATTAAAAGCGTGTTTCCTAAAGTGCGTTGAAATTTCAAATCACCTTGAGGAACCATTCGCGATTTCCTTAACCAAGTAGTAAAAGCTAATCCATTTTGATGCTCCCTATCCCAGTTTACCTCTGCAAAGTTTCTGTAGGTTGCCTCATTTTCTGATCTGCGATATGTTATTAATAGCAGGTTATTTAGCGACCTCGGGTGCATTTCTCCGGGAGAAAAGATATCATTCTCGTATATTAAGTTGATATTATTCTTTGGGAATTCTTCATCATGAAAAGCTTTTTTATCAAAAGAATAGGTCAGTTCACCACGATATTTAAACTTATGATCACCAAATCCATATGCTCCGTATCCTTTTATAAATAAGTTGGGATTTAATCTCGCGTTAGAAGCAATACCGGCTCTAAGCCTCAAGCCTTCAATAGGATTAAATGTTGGAACTGTTTGAATCCTACCAAAATCGAATTTATTTGTTTCGGAGTTACCAAGCGGTATCCAATCATCTTTAACAAATTCAGTGGCTTTACTGATAAATGAATTAAATTCCCCTGAGTTTCCAGACAAGCTATCCTGAAGAGCTTTTGACCACTGTTCAAAATCATCTGGTTCAAGATGTATTAAAAACTCATTGTTATGTTGATCATCAACATTAAGATATTGTAATTTATATTCTGTACGCGCAACTACCAATTGATAGTTAATTAAAGAATCAGGAGCAAAAAACGAGAATTGCCCAACATTGTTGGCTACGGTACCATATTGAGTGTTTTGTATATATACCGCTGTATATGCAACCGGTGTATGATATTTAGCATCAACTACCCTGCCTTTAAACAACTTCTCTTGTCCATTAATAAATGAACAAGAAATAAGTATAGAAGTAAACAGTAATAATAACTTCCTCATAGGTTGATAATAATCATCATTATGCTTACTAAGCATATGATCAAAACAATTAAATTAAAGCTTACGATAACGAACACGCTTTGGTTCAACATTACCCATTCTCATCTTTTTGTTTTCTTCATACTCACTGTATGAACCCTCAAAAAAGAATACTTCTGAATTACCCTCAAATGCAAGAATGTGTGTACATATACGATCAAGAAACCACCTATCGTGTGATATTACTACAGCACATCCTGCAAAACTCTCCAGACCTTCCTCAAGTGCACGAAGAGTATTAACGTCTATATCATTGGTAGGTTCGTCGAGAAGCAGAACATTAGCACCTGCTTTTAAAGTAAGTGCAAGATGTAGACGATTACGCTCACCACCCGATAGAACTCCGCACAATTTTTCTTGATCGGCACCTGAGAAGTTAAAACGAGCCAAATATGCACGAGAGTTAATATCTTTTCCTCCTACTTTAACAAACTCCAACCCACCAGACACAACCTGATAAACCGTCTTATTTGGATCAATAGATTCGTGCTGCTGGTCGACATATGCTGTTACAACAGTTTCGCCCACTTCAAACTTACCGGTATCTGGTTTCTCCAATTCTTCTATCATTCTAAAAAGAGTTGTCTTTCCTGCACCATTTGGTCCTATAACACCAACAATACCGTTGGGAGGAAGCATAAAATTAAGATTATCGAACAACAACTTATCTCCAAATGCCTTGGCTACGTTATGAGCTTCGATTACTTTATTACCTAAACGAGGTCCATTAGGAATAAAGATTTCAAGCTTCTCTTCTCTTTCTTTCTGATCCTGATTAAGTAGCTGCTCATATGTATTCAAACGAGCCTTACCTTTAGCTTGACGAGCTTTTGGAGCCATATTAATCCAATCAAGCTCACGCTCAAGAGTTTTACGTCTTTTGCTAGCCTGCTTTTCCTCCTGAGCCATCCTCTTAGTTTTTTGTTCAAGCCATGAGGTGTAATTACCCTTCCATGGAATACCTTCTCCACGGTCAAGTTCAAGAATCCAACCGGCTACATGATCAAGGAAGTAACGGTCGTGTGTAATACAAATAACTGTTCCTTTATACTGCTGTAAGTGCTGCTCAAGCCAGTCGATAGACTCAGCATCAAGATGGTTGGTAGGTTCATCTAGTAGTAATACATCAGGCTCCTGAAGTAGTAGTCTACAAAGTGCCACCCTGCGTCTTTCACCTCCTGACAGCTCAATAATTGGCTGGTCTTCTGGCGGACAACGCAAGGCATCCATAGCGCGTTCAAGTCTATTATCTATACTCCATGCATCCGATGCGTCTAGTTTATCTTGTAACTCAGCCTGTCGAGCAAATAAAGAATTCATCTTATCTTCGTTCTCATAATACTCAGGTAAACCAAATTTAAGATTTATATCTTCATATTCTGCCAGCATATCCATTATTGGCTGAACCCCCTCTCTAACTATATCAATTACTGTTTTTGTTTCATCAAGTTTAGGATCCTGTTCAAGGTAACCTACCGAGAAACTTTTATCTGAAACTACATCACCCTGGAACTCCTTTTCAATTCCTGCAATTATCTTTAATAAAGTAGATTTACCAGACCCGTTTAGACCTATAATTCCAATTTTAGCACCATAGAAAAATGAAAGGTAAATATCTTTTAATACCTGTTTGTGAGGTGGGTAAGTTTTACTTACTCCCACCATAGAAAAAATAATCTTTTTATCGTCGGACATCTCTATAAATTATAAATTCAATTTCGTTTATTTATTGGAGTACAAAGATAGTAAAATGATTTAAAAGAAATATCCTAAACTTTTCTATCACAACTCGAAGCGTACATTACAAAAGTCTACTATAAAAGCTCTTTTCTTCAAAAAGAGAAACTTTTTCACTTACCTATTGTTATAATCAAACACAATTTTGCATTCTATAACCTTTATCATGTTTAAATAAATATAAAAATGGAATTCAGGAGAATAATTGAGGTGCATCACGAAGAATTTGATGAAATTGCTCTTAAGAAATCTTGGGTATGGTTGAATGACCCTGAAATAAAAAGTTTGACTATTACACCTAATCTGGAAAAAGAAAATCAACGCAGATGGTTTGAAAGTTTAAAGTCAAGGAAAGACTACTTTGTTTTTGCCACATGGCATAGAGACAAGCCTATTGGAGTGGGAGGTCTCAAAAATATAACTGATAAAGACGCAGAAATTTATGGTTACATTGGAGATAAATACTATTGGGGAAAAGCTGTAGGGATAGATATGATGAATTATTGCATTGACTATGCAAGAGATATTTTAAAACTAGAGTCAGTCTATTCAATTATGCTGAAGACTAACATAAATTCTTATAAAATCAATAAAAGGTTTGGTTTTCAAAATGAAAAAGTTTTAGTTGACGGAAGAATAATGATGCGGTTATACCTATAATTTACAGTTTTTTGCATAAAAATATTTTATTGAAAAGAAAAGATTATGTATTTTTGTATTTCTATTAATAAGATAGTTTTTAGGTAAAAAATAGATAATTATTTTAACAAATAAAATTCAATAAATTATGATTAAAGTAGGTATTAATGGTTTCGGTCGCATAGGACGCTTGGTTTTCCGTGCTGCCCAAGGTAGAAAAGACATCCAAGTAGTGGGTATAAACGATTTACTAGATGTGGATTACATTGCATACATGCTAAAGTATGACACTATCCATGGTAAATTCGACGGAACTGTTGACGTTAAAGATGGCAAACTTATTGTAAATGGTAACGAAATCCGTGTATCTTCTGAAAGAAATCCAGCTGATCTTAAGTGGGATGCTATAAGTGCTGAATACGTAGTTGAATCAACTGGTCTTTTCCTTTCAAAGGATAAAGCTCAAGCACATATTGATGCAGGTGCAAAATATGTAGTAATGTCAGGTCCTTCAAAAGACGACACACGTATGTTCGTTGTTGGCGTAAACCACAATACTTACACTAAAGGTGAGCAATTTGTATCAAACGCATCATGTACAACCAACTGTTTAGCTCCAATTGCTAAAGTATTGAACGACAAATTTGGTATTGTAGAAGCGTTAATGACTACTGTTCACTCAACAACTGCAACACAAAAAACTGTTGATGGTCCTTCAGCAAAAGACTGGAGAGGTGGACGCGCTGCTTCAGGCAACATTATACCTTCATCAACAGGTGCTGCTAAGGCTGTTGGTAAAGTAATTCCAGAACTTAACGGTAAACTAACAGGCATGTCATTACGTGTTCCTACTCTTAACGTTTCTGTAGTAGACTTAACTGCTCGTTTAGAAAAAGAAACTACTTATGAAGAAATTTGCGCTGCAATGAAAGAAGCTTCAGAAGGTGAATTGAAAGGTGTACTTGGCTATACTGACGAAGCAGTTGTTTCAAGTGACTTCATCGGTAATCCACACACTTCTATTTTCGACGAAAAGGGTGGTATTCAGTTGAGCTCTAATTTTGTTAAAGTACTTTCATGGTATGATAACGAATGGGCATTTTCAGTTAAATTGCTTGACTTAATCGCTCACATGAATACAGTGAACGCTTAATTTAATTAGTCCCAATCAACCATTACTGGTTTATAAGACAATAATATATTATAATCCGATAGGAGGTTGAACCTCACTATCGGATTTTTTTTAAAGTAATTGCACAAAAAAAGCTGAACAGATTATGTTCAGCTTTTTTTCTGTCTTTAGTTACAGTGTTTTATGCCGGATGTATTGATTCTGTAGGACAGACATCTGCGCAAGCACCACAATCGGTGCACATATCTGCATCAATTGAATAGATGTCACCTTCAGAGATTGCGTCAACAGGACATTCGTCGAGGCAAGTACCACAGGCAATACAACTGTCGTCGATTACGTAAGCCATATTAAATTAAATTTAAGTTGTTGTTTAAATTGTTTTTATATTCCACAAAGGTACAGTTTTTATTTAATTGCAGAAAAAGTTTATGTTATAAAATCATATCATACTATAATTTTGTAGGAATGAAATATACTTATATAATAAAAGACAGATTCTAACGTTTAAAAGTGATGAGATATAAGAGTAATTACATTCTTCTGCTTCTAATAATGTGTGCCACAGGCCTGTTTGGTCAGCATCGAAAATTACAGAATCAGCCTTACGCCGACCAACGCCAATTACATTTTGGATTCACTCTTGGTTTACATACTCAAGATCTCATCCTTACACATTCGGGGTTTATTAATAACAATAACGAGGTTTGGTTTTCAGAAATTCCGAATTACTCACCGGGATTTGCAGTAGGTATCATAGGCGATGCTTATCTAAACCGAAACATGAATCTAAGAATAATACCCACTATTCTACTTGGAGATAAAAATTTTGTTTTTAGAGAACAATCATCTGGAGAGGAGTATAGAACCATAATTCGAAATAACTATTTTTCAATACCATTACACCTTAAAATATCGGCTCAGAGAACAAACAACTACCGCCCATATATACTCTTAGGTGGATATGGAAGTATGGAGTTAGCATCTAAAAAAGGATTAGCAGTTCTTTTGAAACCCTACGATTTTGGTATAGGTATTGGGGTTGGTTGTGATTTATATCTACCTATGTTTAAACTTGCTCCGGAACTGAAATTTAGTTTTGGTCTAATCGATATTCTCGAAAGAGATAGAAATGATTTAAAGGACGAAAAAATCATGAAATACGCAAATTCTTTATCAAAAGCAACTCAAAGGATGATTACACTAAGTTTTAATTTTGAATAGAGAGTTAAAAGTCTTTTTTCCCATGTAGTATTTAATTAATACACTTCTATTGTACTGAGTTGTAATATTTGGAACAATAATCTTGCTTATATTTTCGGTTCTTATTGTTTCGTAAGATTTACGCATATCAAAAAAATCTCTGTATGCCTTAACAATCGCTTTTGCACTATTAAATTGCCCTTTCAGCAACAAATGGCCAAATGCCATTAAATCGAACACAAAACGCAAGGTAAAAGTATAATTATAAGACTGATTAGATACATTCTTATATAGCATAAGCAAATTATTTCTAAAGTTGAGATACATCTTTTTAGGATTATCTTTACTTAAAGAAGCTCCACCTACATGATACACAACTGACGAGGGAATACACACAACTCTTTTGCCTCTAACATTAAACCTCCAACATAGATCGATCTCCTCCATGTGGGCAAAAAAACGCCCATCTAAACCACCAGCCTCAATATAATCATGCAGTCTCACGCACATACATGCACCTGTAGCCCAAAAGACATCAATTTCTTGATCATACTGTCCTTCATCTATTTCTATAGTATTAAGAATACGTCCTCTGCAAAAAGGATATCCATATCTATCTATAAAACCACCTGATGCTCCAGCATACTCAAATTTATCTCTTTCATTATATGATAATATTTTGGGTTGAACGGCTGCTACATCAGGGTTAGCATCCATAAATGAAATTAAATCTTTTATCCATCCAGGTGTAGTTTCAACGTCAGAATTTAATAGCACCACATAATCAGAGTCTATTTGCTGTAATGCTTTATTATAACCTTCTGCAAAACCATAATTTTGATCCAACATAATTAATGGTAGCTCTGGATACTCCTTCTTCAAAAATTCAATTGAATCGTCGGATGATCCGTTATCGGCAACAATTAAGCTACAATCGTCACTTACAGTATGAGAAATAGCTGAAGGCAGAAATTGTTCAAGCAACCTCTTACCGTTCCAGTTTAATATTACGACAGCAGTTTTTATCTTAATTTTGGTTGTTGTCATTGAGTTGAGTTGGTTTCTTAAATTTCCATCGGTTATGCGACCAAAGATAGAGTGCCGGATCGCGATTTACAGATTCCTCCAACTTCCTAATATATTTCTCCATTATTTGGTTGTCTGGCTCACCCGATGCATCTGGCGTTATAACAAAAATCTTAGCTGTATAGTAGCCCCTCTTTATTTTTTTTATATCTAAATAAACTATAGAACAACCAAGTTGCTTAGCTATACGCTCCATACCATTCTGAACATTAGTATCTTGGTTTAAAAACTTTGTCCAATATTGGTTAACCCTTTTTGGAGGTCGCTGGTCTGATAGAAACCCAACAAGCATTGTCTGTTTTTCCTGTTTAAACTTAACCATTCTGCGAAATGCACTTAACTTCTCAATTGGTATGGCACCAAAGCCACTTCGCATTTTTAAAAACAATTGGTCGAAAGCTTTTGAATGTAATTCTTTATATAAATAACCTAGCTTTAATCTAGCATCTAGATGAATAATAATAGAAGACACCCATTCCCAGTTTGCGTAATGTCCGAGACCTAAAATACAAGAATTACCTGATGCAGTTATCCTCTCTATTATTTCAGGGTTTTCGAATTTCATTCTTCTCTTAATTTCCTCATCCGAAATATTAAGCAGCTTAATAGCTTCAAAATAGCAATCACACAAATGATGGTAAAACTCTTTTTCTATTTCAATAATTTTCTTTTCTGATTTGTCGGGAAATGAATTATTAAGATTTTTACGCACAATTTTACGGCGATATCTTACAATATAATATACAATGAAATATAGTATATCTGACAAGATATACAAAATAGAAAATGGCAACAAAGCAAAAAGATACATCACAGCAAAAAGCAGTGAGTATCCTAAACTCTTTTTATTACTATCCTCCTCGTCCATTAAAACAAAGCTTTCATTGCCATTTCTTCCTCGTTGTACTCACCTACCTCAACCTCCATTGCTTTATTAATAAATTCAGGATTGTAGTCGGAATATAGTTTTATATAATTCTCGGTGAAACCGTGCATTTTTTTGCCTCTCAAGGTATGTTCAAACAAAACGGTCTTCTTATTACCTTGCTGAGATTTATGAAATGCAAGATGTTTTTCATCAGATAAATCAAGTAAAGCCTTACTTCTTGCATGTTTGGTTTTTGGATCAACAGCATAATTTATTTGCAGAGCCTGCGTGCCTGGGCGTTCAGAATAAGTGAAAACATGAAGCTGTGAGAAATCGATCGATTCAATAAATGCTCTTCCTTCTTCAAAATATTCATCAGTCTCACCTCTCACTCCCACGATTACATCTACTCCTATAAATGCTTCTGGCAATATCGATTTAATTTTTTCTATTTTATGACGAAACAGTGCAGTATCATACTTACGTTTCATTAATTTAAGTACAGCATCACTTCCCGACTGTAGCGGCATATGAAAATGTGGAGCAAATCGTTTTGAGTTTGCAACAAAATCAATAATCTCATCAGTCAGCAAGTTTGGTTCAATAGATGATATTCTATATCTCTCAACCCCATCAACATTGTCGAATTCTTTTAGCAAATCAATAAAATTCTCCTTAGTCGTGTGACCAAAGTCGCCAATATTAACACCTGTAAGCACAATTTCTTTACCTCCTTCCAATACAACCTGCTCGGCTTGTTTTACAAGGTCTGCAATTGAGCCATTACGACTTCTTCCTCTTGCAAATGGTATCGTGCAAAAAGAACAGAAATAGTCACATCCATCCTGAACTTTCAAAAAGTATCGTGTGCGATCGTCTGCCGACACAGAAGGGACAAAAGATCTAATTCTGTGCGTCTTAGAAGTTACGACCTCACTTTTATCTTTTTTCTTCAGGTCATCTAGATACTTAACAACATCAAGCTTCTGCTCAGCTCCAAGCACTAAATCTACTCCCTCAATTTGAGCAATGTCCTCTGGTTTTAATTGGGCATAACATCCTGTTACTACCACAAAAGCAGTGGGATGCTCCTGAATGGCCTTTCTAATTGCCTGCCTACCCTTTTTATCTGCCAGTTCGGTAACAGAGCAAGTATTGATAACACAAATATCTGCATGCTGTCCTTTTCGCACTCGCCTAATACCAGAGTTGAATAGTTGCCTTCCAATAGCTGAGGTTTCAGCAAAATTCAACTTACACCCAAGAGTATAATATGCTGCTGTTTTATTTTGAAATATCGATTGATCAATCATATCATCTACATTATCTTTTCAGAATCTGACCTTTAACATTAAGTTAGCTGTAATTACTATATAAGTCTAGATTATAGAAATACAAAATTACAATAATACTCTCGATTTATTGTCATTTTTACTTTGATATTAGATTTTTTGCCACTATTTTTACACACAATTATCAAAAGTGTGCAATAAACAGTAATATAAATATATGATTGACCAGAACCTTGTTAAAATATATGAAAATAGTTTCAAAAACAACTGGGATCTACCGGCATTAACCGACTATAAGATCAACAGTTCATATACATATGGTGAGCTAGCTCGTGAAATAGCAACTCTCCACATCTTGTTTTCAGAATTAAATATACAGAAAGGTGATAAGATTGCACTTATTGGAAAGAATCATTCTTCTTGGTCAATTCTGTTTATGGCAACAATCACATATGGTGCCGTAATTGTACCTATCCTGCACGAGTTCAATAACGAAAGCATGGAACATATTATAGAGCATTCCGACTCAAAACTTTTGTTTATCAATGAACCAATTTGGGAAAAGATAAACAATGATAATATAAATATACCGGTATTCGATTTACCTACATTCAATTTAATAGAGATTAATAACAACGATGTTAGTAAAATAGCAGATAATAGATACTCTCTTTTCAACAAAAAATACCCAAACGGATTTACTAAAGATGATATTAAATATGCTCATGTAGGTAATGATGAAGTTGTATGTATTAATTACACTTCTGGAACAACGGGTTTTAGTAAGGGGGTAATGATTACTGCCAATAACTTTGCAGGAAATATTACATATGCGAAAAAACTGAATTTGCTTTTTAGGGGCGACAACATACTAGCTTTTCTCCCAATGGCTCATGTTTATGGTTGTGCGTTTGATTTCTTATATTCACTTTCAGCAGGAGTTCATATTACTCTACTCGGAGTGTCACCTACTCCACAAAATCTTATTAATGCTTTTAAAGAGGTCAAACCAAATATAATTATCACTGTTCCATTAATTTTTGAAAAAATCTATAAGAAGAAAATATTACCTGTAATAAATCAGCCGGTAATGAAGTCTCTTCTTAAAATTGGAGGACTAAACAATCTTATTCTCAACAAACTCAAGAAAACTCTAGTAACAGCACTAGGAGGCAATTTCAGAGAAGTAGTTATAGGTGGTGCCGCACTCAATTCAGAGGTAGAAGCTTTTTTCTATAAAATAGGATTCCCATTTACAGTTGGTTACGGCATGACAGAATGTGCACCGCTAATTGCATATGATAATCATCGTTACTTTGTACCTACATCATGTGGATCTGTACTTGAAGATATCATGGAAGCCAGAATTGAATCACCTGATCCCGAAAATATTGCAGGTGAAATTCAGGTAAGAGGAGAAAATGTGATGAAGGGATATTATAAAAATATCAAAGCTACTAAAGCTGCCTTCACCGAAGATGGATGGCTTAAAACAGGCGATTTAGGAGTTATGAGAGGTAGACGATTATTCATAAAAGGTCGCATAAAGACTATGCTCCTTTCTGCAAACGGTCAGAACATCTACCCCGAAGAGATTGAATCGAGATTAAATAACCTTCCATATATTTCGGAGAGTGTGGTTGTATTACGTGAGTTTAAACTCGTAGCGCTTATATACCCCGATAAAGATGCTATGCGTTCGGATAACATCAGCATAGATGAGTTAACTAATATTATGGAGACTAATAAAGGCATTCTTAACAAATCTGTTGCTCAATACGAGAGATTGAGTGCGATAGAAATAGTAGAAATTGAATTTGAAAAAACACCTAAAAAAAGCATAAAACGGTTCCTTTATCAATAAGATTACACTAGTCAAAGAAACTTTGGAAAGATTAAAATCAAGCACCACAATAGATTAATATTATTTAACTATAAATACTCCGCAAAATATGTTGTATAACATATTTATTAATGTACATTTGCAAAGTTTTTAGAAGAATGTATTCAATTAGCACCCTGATTAGCAATCAGATAAAGCTCATTAAAGCACTTTGGGATAAAAACACTTTAATTTTGTTCTCAAAATTATTTATCGTTTAATTTTTATAAAGTAATGAAAAAAGCGGTGTTATTAGTTGCTATAACAGCAACATTAGGATTAGTCTCTTGCAACAATGCACAAGTAAATGCTGAACAGGCGAGATTAGATAGTTTGGCCGAAGTAGCTAAAGTTGACAGTATCGCAAAAGTTAAATCTGACAGCATTCAAGCAGTGATTGAAGCTGAAGCAGCAGCTGCTGCTGCAGATACTTTAAACCAAGTTGTTGAAGAAGTTGCCACTAACTTGAATTAAGTTTACAGGCAGTAGTTTTGCAGAGACCACCTCAAAAGGGTGGTTTTTTTATTTGT
Organism: uncultured Proteiniphilum sp.; assembly: GCA_964605035.1. Classification (GTDB taxonomy): domain Bacteria; phylum Bacteroidota; class Bacteroidia; order Bacteroidales; family Dysgonomonadaceae; genus Proteiniphilum. The sequence continues at coordinate 14,514 of CAZSBA010000039.1, forward strand.
TAGTGGTGCAAAAATAGTAACTTTGCTATTAATTAAGATAAATGTATGAATATAGACATCTCCAAATTCAATAGACTACTTCCCCTGCTATTGGTAGTACTATCAATATTATCTGGTTGCAATCAAAGAGCAAACACCTATTTTGAAAAGCAACTCTCGTTTCCCGATCTATTAACTAAAGATCAAAAAGTAAAGCTTGCAGCTTATGTGGTTCCTACGGAAAGTCAATACGAATGGCAACGGCTCGAATTAACCGCATTTATACACTTTGGAATAAACACCTTCACCGGAAGAGAATGGGGTGATGGCAGTGAAGATCCTAATCTTTTTAATCCAACAGATTTTGATGCAGAACAATGGGTTGAATCATTACAAGACGCAGGTTTTAAAATGATAATATTAACAGCTAAGCACCACGATGGGTTCTGTCTCTGGCCAACACAAACTACTAGCCACTCGGTTGCTTCTTCAAGCTGGTTAAACGGCAAAGGAGATGTGGTTAAAGCTGTTAGGGATGCATGTAAAAAATATAACATGAAGTTTGGAGTATACCTTTCGCCATGGGACAGAAATGCCGAAAGTTATGGAGATTCACCTACATATAACCGAATGTTTGTTCAACAGTTAATCGAACTCCTTACTAATTATGGAGAGATTCACGAAGTATGGTTTGATGGAGCTAATGGAGAAGGACCAAATGGTAAGATTCAAGAGTACGATTGGACTCGTTTTTATCATGTAATTGATAGTCTGCAACCAATGGCCGTAAAAGCTATTATGGGCAATGATGTTAGATGGGTTGGCAACGAAAGTGGTCTTGGAAGAGAAACAGAGTGGAGTGTCACCCCATTACAACCCGACATCAATAAAACAGTGATTGCCGAAAACAAAATATTAAATATATCCCCAACATCAAAGGATTTGGGAAGTAATGAACTTATCGAAGAATCTAAAACAATATACTGGTACCCTTCCGAAGTTGATGTTTCAATCAGACCAGGATGGTTTTATCATGCCGAAGAAGATAATCAAGTTAAAACTCTAGCTCAGCTTGTAGACATATATTTCCAATCTGTTGGAATGAACTCTGTACTACTACTAAATGTACCCCCTGACAAGCGAGGTAGACTACATGAAATTGATGTAGATAATCTGAGTCAATTTGGAGATTACATCAGTTCTACATTCAATTACGATAAACTAATAGATGGCGAGGTAGAATGGAAGGCTAAATCGGGTGCGAGTAAAGAGTTTACTGTTCTAGAGGGTCAAACCATCAACACAGTAATGCTTCAGGAAGATATATTAAAAGGTCAACGCGTAGAAGAATTCACTGTAGAAGGGCTGATAAACGATGAGTGGATTAAACTTTCTGAAGGTACGACTATAGGTTATAAACGACTTCTTAGATTCGAAGATACTAAGGCAACTAAAATACGTATTACTATTGAAGAGACTCGTGATATTGCTAATATAAAGAAAGTGGGTGCGTACTTTGCGCCTGTTTTGGAAGGTAGTATTATGGAAGTGAGATTATCAGATATAACAACAGAAAATTGGATTGTTGCCAATCCACAACCACTAACCATTGATTTGGGCGAGAGCTTTGCAATAAAAGGTTTTACATACTCTCCAAATCAATCTGTAGAATCGCTTTTCAAATATTCATTTTCTGCAAGCGAAGATGGCGAAAGTTGGAATTACGTAATAACTAATGAGTTTAGTAATATAAAAAACAACCCTATACCACAGAGAGTAAAATTTGACGATGCAGTTAATGCTCGTTATATAAAGATAGAATCTATTGAAGGGACAGAAGGTGGCATCCCCACATTGGAAATGGAACAGATTGGAATTTTACTAAATTAAATTATTCATTGATACAATCATAAATGAGAAAAAATATAATCCCTATAATTCTTTTGCTATTTTTAGCTATACACGAACAAACTGTTTATAGTCAAACAATAAACGACATGTTCAAATCGATGCCGGCTGAGTTGCTTCCAGGCGTGTCTGAAGGCAATAAAACGATGCTCATAGTTGATACTGCACAAGCAACAGTGCCATACATTTTTGGAGAAATTCAAAAAGTAAAACACAGTAGCAGTTATTTAAAGATTAAAACCTCAGAAGTTGGCAATACCCAAATAAAATTACTACCTGTTACAGAAGACTCATTAATCATTGCAGTAATAAAAACAGTTTGCGGAAACAGCGGTGAAGGTGTATGCAACAGCCATATATCGTTTTACTCTACAGATTGGGCAGAGTTAGATAACGAATTATTTATTCCTACAATTTCTCCAGAAATGTTTATGGATTCTTCAAAAAAAGAGTTCGAGAATTATAAATATGCCCTATCTTTGCCAGATATTTATCCAATTTCAGCAACATTTGATGAAACAAACGCAGATTTAACACTGCAACTTCATTATAAAGACAGGCTTACAGAATTACATGTTAAGGAGTTTGAAACTTATCTAGAAACTGAACGTGTAGTTTTAAAATGGAATGGATCTACCTTTAAATAAGCAATATTTTCAGGTAATAAATAAAATGCACCCGTAGTTCAATGGATAGAATACCGGATTCCGGTTCCGACGATGCGAGTTCGATTCTCGCCGGGTGTACTAACCACCAAAAGTAATACTTTAGCTTATTCAGTCTTTTTTAGCCACTCATCAACAATTGAGTAGTCATAACCCATCGATTTAGCTTTTTCGAAATCCGCCTTTGCAGCAGTCTTATCGAACTGATCGAGACGTACCCTGCCACGCAAGAAATAGTAATAAGGATTTTCTTTTTGCGACAGTTCCACAGTACGGAGGTCTGCTGAAGCGAGCAATGTTTTACCACTGTTAACGTAACACTCTGCCCTATTTATGTAAAAGCTAGGATCAGTAACAGGCTCACTATTTATCAAATCTGTATAAACCATTTCGGCTAGCTCCCACTTATCATCAAGCTTAAATAATAAGGCTTTGCTTAATTTAGTAAACATATTATTTGGATCTATCTCTTCAGATCTTCTGAAATCGGCTTCTGCCTTAGCACGATTGTTCTCTTCAAGAAAAAGCACACCACGGCGATAATATGCCTCAATATCATCGGGGAAATCGTTGATTAAAGTATTATAGTCTTCCATAGCCTCATCAAATCTTCCTAAGTCAACTAGCAGAGAAGCCCTGTTATGAAGCACAATATCTGGAATTGGATTATTTGGTAGTGAAGCAGTAAACGAGATATAGGCATCGTCTGTGTTACCCAACTCTCGCTGAATAATTCCTAAGTTAAGAAGCAACACCGAGTTGTTTTCGTTACTTGGATCGAGTGACATGGCTTGTTGCAAAGAAATTGCAGCACTGTCAAGCCGGGCGGCTTCAATGTGGCTTGCGGCATTATCCACAAAAGACTGATAGTTTTGCCCTATAAGTGTAAAGGGAAGCAGAAAAAAGAGTGCAGCAATCAACGAGTAATATTTTCTCATAATATGTTACGAACTAACTTTAATAGGCAAAAGTAAACAAAAAATTGTTTTCTTTGTTTGAATCTCTATAAAATCAAAAATAACACTTTACATGAACAATGAAATTCTAATCGCACAAGCAGAAACCACCACAACAGAGTCAGTAACCCCGGTAGTTGAACAGTCGGCCACCACAGCCGAACTAATTAAAACAGGACAGTTAGATGAGCTGCTCGATCAATTTCTCACTGGTAGCATCGACTTTATTGGGAAGTTATTGATTGCACTACTAATCTTCTATATTGGGAGATGGATCATCAAACAAATCGACAAGGTTTTTAAACGTACACTTAACAAAAGGATAGATGATATCGCACTACGCAGTTTTCTAACGACCTTGTTCAACTTTGCTTTATTTGCCATCCTCATTATCCTGATCATCAATATTGTTGGTTCCAGGACAGTATCACTAGTCGCCCTGATTGGTTCGATAGGACTGGCGCTGGGTTTAGCAGTAAAGGACAACCTTGCTAATTTTGCCGGTGGGGTGATGTTGCTTTTCAACAAACCATTTAAAGGCGGTAATTACATTGAAGCACAGGGTGTGGCAGGCACGGTACAGTCAGTTGGAATCCTTTACACCACTATCACAACTTTCGACAACAAGACTATACACATTCCCAATGGCCCCTTATCTACCGGAAACATCATCAACTACAGTACTCAACCCACTCGTCGCGTGGATCTTACTGTAAACGTTGACTACGGATCCGATGTTGAGCTAGTAAAACAGCTGTTGATAGACTTGGCGGAGAAGCATCCACAGGTCTTAAAAGACCCTGCTCCGTTATCGCGAATGGTTAAAATGAACGATAGCTCAATAGATTTTGTACTTAGGGTTTGGACACTCTCGAGTGATTTTTGGCCGGTCACTTTCGATCTTAACGAACAGGCCTACGATGTATTGGTTAAGAATGGTTTGAACATACCATTCCCACAGATGACTGTACATCTGGCCAAAGAGGCACAGGCAGAGATAAAATAAAACTCTCGCCTCTAACAAACAAAACCCCTTTCTCCTCAACGGCCGAAAGGGGTTTTTTATTCTGTGATTACTGGTTCAGAACTCTGAATTGAAGTGGAAACGGATATTCTTAAAATCCTGCTGTGCCATCATCAATATATAATTAGATTCGGCAAGGAAAACATCTCTACCATGCTTATCGTGTGCCATATACTGATACTTTCTCTTTTTAAAATCGGCTAACTGTTCCTTATCTTCGCTCTCTATCCAACATGCCTTGTATAGTTGAATTGGTTCCCATCGGCACTGTGCACCATATTCATGTAATAACCTGTACTCAATAACCTCAAACTGCAACTGTCCAACCGTTCCAATTATCTTTCGTCCATTAAACTGGTTAGTGAATAACTGAGCAACCCCCTCATCCATCAACTGTTCAACTCCTTTTTGGAGTTGTTTAGATTTCATTGGATCGGCATTCTCAATGTATTTAAACATCTCTGGTGAGAAGCTTGGCAAACCTTTAAAATGCAAATCTTCACCCGATGTTAGAGTATCGCCAATTTTAAAGTTCCCGGTATCGGGCAACCCTACAATATCTCCTGCAAATGCCTCTTCAAGGATCTCTTTCTTTTGAGCCATAAACGCTGTGGGTGATGAAAATTTCATCATCCTATTAAAGCGTACATGCTTATAATTTACATTACGTTCAAACTGCCCCGAACAGATCTTGACAAAAGCAATACGTGAACGATGATTGGGGTCCATGTTGGCATGTATTTTAAACACAAAACCTGTGAATGAATTCTCATATGGGTCTACCACCCTTTCTTCAGCCTGCACCTTACGAGGAGATGGCGCAATCTCCACAAAACAGTCGAGCAGCTCCTTCACACCAAAATTATTTAATGCAGAACCAAAAAATACTGGGGCTAGCTTTCCTGAAAGATACTCTTCACGATCAAATTCGGGATATACCTCAGTTATTAGTTCAACCTCTTCTCGTAGTTTGAATGAAAGATCATCTCCTATATGATTCTCCAACTCAGGAGATTGAATATCAAGATGCATAGACTCAGTGACAACCTGTTTACTTGGCTTAAAAAGATCGAGACTGTTTCTGAAAAGATTATAAACGCCCTTAAATCTATCTCCCATATCAATTGGCCAGCTCAGAGGGCGAACAGATATCTGCAATTCTTCCTCCAACTCATCTAATACTTCAAAAGGATCTTTCCCTTCACGGTCGAGCTTATTCACGAAAATCATTACAGGTGTGTTTCGCATACGGCAAACCTCCATAAGCTTGCGGGTCTGAACCTCCACACCTTTTGCAATGTCGACTACGACAATAACACTATCAACAGCAGTGAGAGTACGGAAAGTATCTTCTGCGAAATCCTGGTGACCAGGTGTATCCAGTATGTTTATTTTATGTTTGTTGTAATCAAAGCCCATTACAGAGGTAGCAACAGATATTCCACGTTGCTTTTCAATCTCCATCCAGTCGGATGTAGCACTTTTCTTTATTTTGTTAGACTTCACAGCCCCAGCAACATGTATAGCACCTCCAAATAGCAACAGTTTTTCTGTAAGTGTTGTTTTACCTGCGTCGGGGTGACTAATCACAGCGAATGTTCTTCGCTTTTGTATCTCTTTTT